>LNEN01000206.1 GCA_001464155.1 Cytophagales bacterium Ga0077538
ACTGTATTACGTTAAAAATTGCATTGAGCTTGGTGATGACCAAGAGCTTCTGCACACTTTCGGAAGGTTTCATTAAGTATAATTCACCTCCTTTATTTCTAAACTTTGTTAGTAAAGTAATGAGTACGCCAATACCGCTACTATTGATATAGCGTAATCCTGAAATGTCGACTACACATTTTTTTACGTTGGCTGCGATGGCTTGATTAGCCACTTCTAAAATGGCCGTACCTCCAGTTTCGCCAATTAAATCTCCCGATAGGTGAAGGGTTAGTATCGTGTCGGTTTGTTCGTGTGTGAAGTTTATCATGATGCCTTGCGGTTTTCGCAGTTTTCCTTTTTACAGGCTGCGTATAAAATGAGAGAATGATGCATTACCTGGAATTGTAACAATTCCTCCACCGTTTTCTGAATATTTTGAATGCGCGGATCGCAGAACTCCACCACCCGATGGCAATCGGTGCAGATGAGGTGGTCGTGCTGCTTGTAACCATAAGACTTTTCGTATTGAGCCAGGTTCTTTCCAAACTGATGCTTGCTCACCAAATCGCACTCTACTAACAGATCTAAGGTATTATAAACAGTAGCGCGGCTTACCCGGTAATTTTTGTTTTTCATGCTGATGTAGAGTGATTCTACATCGAAATGCCCATCTCGGGAATAGATTTCCTCCAGAATCGCGTAACGCTCAGGCGTTTTGCGCAACTCCTTCTTCTCCACATAAGCAGTGAAAATCTTTTTTACCTCCTCGTAAAGCTTTGGATTCAAGGGCATAGGGGCGCAAAGATAATGTTCTTACCCATGTTTTTCACGCAAAGGGGGAAAGAGGCAAAAATAAGGTTTGATCTCATTACGATTCCCTAGGCTCAACTTCTTTTGAGTCGAACCGGCTGACTTTGACAACCCCTTCTACCTGCTCCAGTTTAGCGATGAGTTGCTCCAGATGCCGCGTATCGTTAACATAAAGCATAATTTCCCCTTCAAAAATGCCCGTATCGGTATGAATAGACATGGAGCTCATGTTTACTTTCAGTTCTTCCGAAATCACTCTTGTAACTCCGTTGATTAAGCCTACCCGGTCGGTTCCTTTGATTTTTAATCCTGTTAAAAAGGCTACTTCGTGCTGGGAAGTCCATTTTGCCTTTACCACTCTATTACCATGATTGGCCATGAGCTCTGCAGAATTGGGACAGTTGGTGCGGTGTATTTTGATGCCTTCATTCACGGTAACGAAGCCAAACACTTCATCCCCAGGAATGGGTGTGCAGCACTTGGCCAACTTATAGTCCACTACGTCCATGTCCTCCCCGATCAGGAGCATATCATCGTAACGATTCTTAAGCTTCGATAACTCCTTTTCTACAGATTTACCTTCTGTTAAAGGTTCGCTGGTTTTCGTTCTAAAGGGTGTGGTAGGTTTGAACTCGGTAAAACGCTTAATATCCGCTGTGCTGACAATACCTCTTCCAACCTTATAATAGAGGTCAAAATGCGTTTTGGCATTGAAGTACTCTCGCATCTGCTCCAATACTTCTTGTGTTATCTCAACCTTTTGTTGTTTGAGTTTACGGGCAATGATGTCCTTCCCTTCTTGCGCGGCATGCTTTTTCTCTTCCTTTAAAGAGTCCTTTATATGACCCTTTGCTTTGGAACTGACCACGAAACGAAGCCAGTCTTCATGTGGCTTTTGTTTGGACGAAGTCAGTATTTCCACTTGATCTCCGTTTTTCAACACATGGTTAATCGGAACCAGACGGTTGTTAATTTTTGCTCCGATACATTTTGAGCCAATCTGGCTGTGGATTTCGAAAGCAAAATCAAGTGCCGTAGCACCAGCCGGTAAGGTTTTGAGTTCCCCTTTTGGGGTAAAGGCGAATACTTCTTCGGTAAAAAGATTACCCCGAAAATCGTCTACAAAGTCTAAAGCCGTGTGGTCGTTATGCTCCAGTGTATCGCGTACCCTGGCCAGCCATTTTTCGAGGTTGGATTCATTAATAGAACTTGCCTCTTTGTATTTCCAATGTGCGGCATAGCCCTTTTCGGCAATATCATCCATGCGCTCGGTGCGGATTTGTACCTCTACCCATTGGCCATTCTTTGCCATTACGGTTGTGTGTAATGACTCATAACCATTGGACTTTGGAGTACTCACCCAGTCGCGCAGACGATCAGGGTTGGGTGTATAGAAATCAGTAACAATAGAGTATACCTGCCAGCAAAGAGGCTTCTCCTGTTCAGGAGGAGCATCGATGATGATGCGGATAGCAAAAAGGTCATACACTTCCTCAAAAGGAATGTTTTGCCTTTTCATTTTATTCCAGATGCTGTAGATGGATTTGGGGCGGCCTTTTACCTCACAGCGAATTTTTTGCTTGTTGAGTTCTTCGGTAATGGGCTGCATGAACGTCTTGATGAATTTATTTCGGGCTGCCCGCGTGTCATCAATTTTTGCTGCAATGTTGTTATAGTGAACTCTGTCAGTAAAACGTAGGTACAAATCCTCCAGCTCGCTCTTGATCGCATTCAGTCCGAGGCGGTGTGCCAGTGGAGCATAGAGGTAGATTGTTTCGGAAGAAATCTTTAGCTGTTTATTGCGCGGCATGCTTTCGAGCGTGCGCATGTTGTGTAAGCGATCGGCCAGCTTGATAAGGATTACCCGAACATCTTCCGAAAGGGTAAAAAGCATTTTACGGAAGTTCTCTGCCTGCTGCGAAGTTCCGTACTCGAAAACGCCAGAGATTTTTGTTAAGCCATCGATGATACGCGCCACTTTTTTACCAAACATCTTTTCGATGTCGGCCAGCTCCATGTCGGTGTCTTCTACCACATCGTGCATGAGTGCGGCCAGGATGGATGTAGTTCCTAAGCCGATTTCTTCCACGCAAATTTCGGCTACTGCTAAGGGGTGGAAAATATAAGGCTCACCAGACTTTCTGCGCATGTCCTTATGCGCGGTAGCAGCAATGGTGAAAGCCTTTTTAATCAGCTTAGCGTCACCATCCTTTAAAATAGGCTTGGCTTTCCGTAATAGTTTACGGTAATGGTTGATGATTTCCTTCTTCTCCTGCTCTACGTCTATTGATACCATTAATTTAGAACGAAATTGATTTTGAGATTCTCCGTCTCAATATACTATAGTCTTCGCGAAAGTCTGAACGGAAAGGATTAAATGCATCTGTATAGGAATTTTAGATATTTAACGACTGCCTGTTCTTAATTTCACAATTATCTCTAAATTTGCGATCCCAATTCCAGCCTTTGGGGGTGGTGATTTAGGTGAAGTCACTGACAATCAGCACTTTTTAACAACATGCGCATGTGGCGTAATTGGTAGCCGTGCCAGACTTAGGATCTGGTGCCGCAAGGCGTGGGGGTTCGAGTCCCTCCATGCGCACAATTGAACCCTTGATGCCCGAAACAGCAATCGGGTATTAAGGGTTCTTACTTTATGTACCATCAAATACTGTAAAGCTTTGGAAATTACACTCAACAAAAAGAACAACACCGAAGGTCTTATTAAAATCAAATTGACGGAAGGTGACTACCAAACTCAGGTAGAAAACAAATTGCGTGATTACGGACGCAAGGCTAATATCAAAGGTTTCCGCCCAGGTAAAGTGCCTACAGGCGTAGTAAAAAAGATGTTTGGTAAGTCTATTCTGGTAGAGGAAATCAATCAGCTCTTATCGCAGAAACTTTCTGAGTATATAAAAGAACAAAACCTGAAGATCTTGGGTGAGCCGCTTCCTGATTTGGAAAGCAGCCGCCAGATCGACTGGGACATACAAAAAGAATTTGAATTTGCTTATCAGATTGGTATCGTAGAAGATTTTAAATACGAACTATCGGACAAAGTAAAAGTGAAGTCGTACCCTATTGAGCTTGACAACAAAGTAACGGATGACACGATTCTTGATTTGCGTAAGCGCTTCGGAAAAGTTGAGTACCCTGAAAGCAGTGCAATCGGTGATAACCTTTATGGAGACTTACGCGAAAAGGATGGTGATTTTAAACGCGAATTCGCCTTCATCCCAACAGAAAAAGTAGCGAAGAAAGAACAAAAGACATTTGTTGGCCTTCAGAAGGATCAGGAAGTAGAATTTGATATCAAGAAAATATTTGAGGAGGAATCGTTGACTGCCAACCTATTGGGTATGACAGAAGAGGAAGCCAAAAAATACAAAGGCACTTTCGTGCTGAAGATCAACACCATCAGCCGTACAGAGCCTGCGTCCATCAATGTAGAATTGTTTGATCGCGTTTTTGGTAAGGAGGTTGTGAAGACAGAGGAAGAATTCATTACCAAAGTAAAAGAAACTGTAGGCGAGAACTACAAGCGCGAAACACAGCATTTCTTAGAGCACCACATTGAGGATTATTACATCACCAATACGAAAATCAACTTACCAGAAGCCTTCTTGAAGCAGTGGTTAAAAGCTACCAGTGAAGGAAAAGTTACCGATGAGGTGATTGAGAAGGAATTCGACCAGTACAAGAGAAGTATTGTGTGGGACCTGGTTCGCAACAAGATTGCTGAAGACAATAAAATTTCAGTGGATGGCAACGAAGTGAAGGCCAAAGCCAAGGAATTGATCATTTCTCAATTTGGAGGACCTGCCATTGCTGAGCAGCTGGGCGATCGTTTAGATGCCATTGCCGATAATTATTTGCAAAATGAGAACGGCAAAAACTTTATGAATCTCTACAGCCAGCTTCGCAACGATAAGATTATGAAGCTGATACGCGAAACCATCAAGGTTGACGAGAAGAAAGTCAGTGTAGATGAGTTTAAGAAGATTGTAGAGGAACACAAGCACTAGTGGATAACGGTCAACTGACAGTTGACAACCCGCTAACACTAAAATCATCCAAAAAACGTCAATGGTTTTGAAAGGAAATTGCTTCCAATCAAAACCATTTTTTATTTACATTGGTTTAGTAGAAATTAACATCTTAAATGAGCACCCGAAAGCAGATTGCTTCGCTTTGCTCCCAATGACGTAAGCTGTAAACAAACAAACTCTATGCAAAACACTAACGAATTCAGAAAGTATGCCGTGCAACACATGGGCATGAGTGGTAACACCATTGATGATTATGCGCAAAAGATTGAAAATATGACTCAATACGTGATTGAAGAGCGTCCCGGAAATTTCCGCGCGATTGACGTCTTCACGCGCTTGATTTCAGATCGCATTATCTTTTTAGGCATGGGCATTGACGATCAGGTTGCCAATCTCATTACAGCACAATTACTCTTTCTCGAATCAGCTGATCCAAAGAAAGACATCATCATGTATATTAATAGTCCAGGAGGTTCGGTATATGCCGGCTTAGGTATTTATGATACCATGCAATACATCAATCCCGATGTGGCTACCATCTGTACAGGCCTCGCTGCTTCCATGGGAGCTGTTTTGTTAACCGCAGGTGCTGCCAAAAAACGTTCATCTCTACCACACGCACGAGTTATGATTCACCAGCCGATGAGTGGCATGCAGGGACAGGCTTCCGATATGGAGATCTCCCTTCGTCAAACACTGGAAGTGAAGAAAGATTTGTACAATATTCTATCAAACCACAGCGGCCAACCGTACGACAAAATTGAAAAAGACAGCGATCGTGACTACTGGATGCGCTCTTATGAGGCGAAAGAGTATGGCTTGATCGATGAGGTGTTAGAAAGGAAGAAGAAATAAGCAAAATTCGTTGATGTGCTAATGTGTTGATTAATTGATACCTTTGCAGATTGAGTATTGCCACGTTGGCACATCAATGAATTAACAAATAAAGAATCAAAATGGCTGAAGTGACGTGTTCGTTTTGCGGGAGAAGCAAAAAAGATGTGGACCTGATGATATCAGGTATACATGCTCACATTTGTGATAAGTGCGTTACCCAAGCCACTCAAATTTTACAAGAAGAAAAGAAAAGTAAGGTAGAGGCAGGTGCCGCTCCTAACTTCAAGCTGATTAAGCCACGCGACATTAAGAAGTACTTAGATGAATATGTAATTGGACAGGATGAAGCTAAAAAGGTTTTATCTGTAGCCGTTTACAATCACTACAAGCGTTTGATGCAGCGTAAAGTAGAGAATGATGTAACGATTGAAAAGTCAAACATCATTATGGCCGGTGAAACAGGAACCGGAAAAACATACCTGGCTCGCACACTTGCCAAATTATTACAAGTTCCTTTTTGCATTGCGGACGCCACGGTACTCACCGAAGCCGGTTATGTGGGCGAAGATGTGGAGAGTATTCTCACTCGCTTATTGCAAGCGGCCGATTATAATGTAGAGGCAGCTGAACGTGGTATTGTATACATCGATGAGATTGACAAGATTGCCCGTAAATCAGATAATCCTTCCATCACCCGCGATGTAAGTGGTGAAGGTGTACAACAGGCTCTGTTAAAATTATTAGAAGGTACAGCCGTGAACGTTCCCCCTCAAGGCGGACGCAAACATCCGGATCAGAAAATGATTACGGTGAATACTGAAAATATTCTCTTCATCTGTGGTGGTGCTTTTGAAGGCATTACGCGTTTCATTGCTACGCGATTGAATACACGTCCGTTAGGATTTGTTACCAATCCAGACGGCCTGCATCCTGCTGATGTTGAAAAGAATTTATTGCAATTCGTATCTGCACAAGATTTAAAGAGTTTTGGTTTAATCCCCGAATTAATTGGCCGATTACCAGTACTCTCTTATCTCAATCCGTTGGATAAAGAGGCACTAAAGAAAATTCTTACTGAACCTAAGAATGCTTTAGTGAAGCAGTATCAGAAACTGTTTGACATGGAGAGCATTGAACTGGAGTTTAAAGAGGGAGCTTTAGACTTTATTGTTGAAAAAGCGGCTGAGTTTAAATTAGGCGCTCGTGGTTTGCGTAGTATTTGCGAGGCCATTATCAACGATGCCATGTTCGAAATGCCTTCTGACAAGACAAGCGACAGACTGGTGATTACCCGCGCTTACGCAGAAGAAAAATTCAACGGATCGCAATACAGCAAATTGAAAGTAGCTTAAACTTTCTCTGTCAGATACTTCACCATGAGTCGGCCAGCATTCGCGGAGGCAGAGCCTATATCCAGGATTCTGTAGACCTCCTTATTCCCTTCTACCACAGAGCGTCTTCTTTCGCTCTCGCTTGCCAATAAGTTTAACTCGGCAGATACACCCACTGGTGTGCATAGCTCTTGGATCATTTCTTTTACTACTTCCCGATCAGCAATCAGATTTACGAGAGAAATAAAAGGAACTTGTATGACACGCTTGGCAATAAAATAGTTGAGAGCGCTTGTTTTATACACTACCACTTGAGGCACATGGAACAAGGCTGTTTCTAAGGTTGCTGTGCCGGAGGTGACAATCGCTGCCTTCGCATAGGTCAATAAATCGTACGTTGCCTCCTCCACAAAGGACACATTCGAAAACCCTTCGAAGGGTTTGTACGAGGAGCGATCCAGGTTGGAAACCGTGGCTACTGCAAAGTGATAAGCAGGATTCATTCGCACCACTTCCGCCATTACTGGAATAATATATTTTAGCTCTTGTGCGCGGCTGCCAGGAAGTAAGGCAATGAGTTCTTTATTTGCAGGCCACGTGTAACGGTTCTTAAAATCTGGTGATGGTTTAAAATCCTTGACGGCATCTAACACCGGATTCCCAACATAATCCACCTCCCAATCAACCTTGCGCTTAAAAAAGGCCTTTTCGAAAGGAAGAATTACAAACATCCGATCAATGCTTTTCTTTAAAGACCAGGCTCTACCTTGTCTCCAGGCCCACACCTTTGGCGAGATGTAGTAGAATACTTTGATGCCGTTTGCCTTACAGAATTTTCCAATCTTTCGATTAAAACCTGCGTAATCAATGAGGATGACGACATCCGGTTTCCATTGCGTAATTTCTGTTTTGCACTGCTTTATGTAATTGGAGATTGTATTGAGGTTCGCCAGTAACTCAATAAATCCCATGAAGGCCATGTCCTTGTAATGCACGGATAAGTCAAGTCCCGCTGCCTGCATGTCATCTCCCCCAAAGCCTTTAAATGCTGCCTGAGGATCGTGTTGCTTGATAGCCTTGATGAGGTTGCCACCATGTAAATCTCCTGAACGCTCACCTGCCACGATATAATATTTCACGATCTCTGTTTCTGCTTTCGTTCAAGATTACTCACCAAAGTACTCCACATAGTTGCGAGGTGTCTCATACAATTTAAGACTGTGAAGGGTACCGTATTTAGAAATGGAGGCAATTTTAGGCTCCAGGATTTTCCACATCTCTATTACCAAATTTTCAGTGCTGGCTAATTTTCCCTTCATGAAGTCTACATCCACATTCAGGTTTTTATGATCAACTCGTTCAATTATTTCCTGACGGATCAGCACACTGAGTTTTTTTAAATCCACCACAAAGCCTGTATCTGGATCGGGTTTTCCTTTTACCGTTGTAATCAATTCAAAATTATGACCATGCCAGTTTTCGTTGGCGCAAGGGCCAAATACTTCTGCATTTTTCTCCTTCGACCAGGCAGGATTGTAAAGTTTATGCGCAGCGTTGAAATGCTCTTTGCGGCTTACGTACACCATGGTGCAAATATACTATGGAATTGCAGGATTTTAGACGGTCTCCTATTAATGGATAACCATCACTTTTCGTGAAACAAGCTTACCGGATAACCTTTTGAGTTGCAAAATATACATGCCCTCCGGAAGATCATTTGTCTGGATGGGCAAGTGAATGTTCTGGTCCCTTATGATTTTTCCCTGCATGTCGATTAACAACCCTCTACTTTCGTATTGGCCGGGTGTTGCTTCTATGTTTACAGAAGCATCCGCAGGGTTCGGAAAAATGGCCAGATCCATTTGATCACCCGGTGCGTCTGTTACCACATAGGGCTGTGATAAGCGGTTGCAGTTATTCGCTGTTACCAACACTTCATAAAAGCCTGGAAGTTGCTGATGATCAAATGTTCTGTCTATTTCATTCAACACAGCTATTCTATTGTTGTACCACTGATACGAAGGTGCAAGTGAAAGACTCATCAACTTACCTTCGCTGTTGACAATTATGCTGTTGGATGGAAGTGGGTTCTCTTCTATCTCAAGCTGTTGCGTATAGGAATTCGTTAGGCCTCCCTTTTTTACAGTAAGGCTTACTGCCAACACTCCTGAATCTGAAAAAGAATGTACTGGATTTTGTTCAGCAGATTCTCGCTCACTTATTAATCCCTTCTCAAAACTCCATTCCCATGAATCTGGATTTCCATGGGAAGTATCCTGAAAATTAGTGAGTCCTTGAGCGCAAGGATAGGTGAACTCAAAATCAGCGAACAGCACTTCGTCACACACTTGTTTCAGCCAATTTTCAGAATTTTCTACAATGCTGTTCAATCCAACGTTTACCACAGCACTTCCAAGCACATCCACATTTCTGATGATTGCATTTTCAAAACATAATTTACTGCGTTGCTGTACCGTTAGACTTGCCTGAGACAGCGCTGAAATTTCTACGTTCGACTCTGCAGCTATGACAAAGAATGAAGTTACCGTTTGGTTTGTATTGTCAGCAATCTTCCAGACCGCGTTCTGATTCAACTGAATTTGATCAAACACAAAAGACTCCTGCGTCTCTATTTTACCCTCTACAACAAGCGATGCAATTTTGCCCTCACCGCGCATCACCACAGATGCTCCTGAATTAATTCGCAAGGTTCCATCAAAAGGATAACCCTGCCAATCCAATTCCACTCCTTCCCTCTCCATTTCAATTATGGAGTTGGTTGATATGAATTGAAAAGGTGTTTCAGGCATCTGCCATGAACTATTCAATAAGAATAAAACAGAGGAGACATCCCATTTCTCCACGCCCTCCACCAGAATTTGATTCGCTACAATTTGTTTGCTCTTCCAGGTATGCTTGCCCCCCATCAGTCGGATGTCCTTTATTTTAAAAGATCCATTTACTTCCCAATTACCTGATTCCAATACCAAATCAATTTCACTAAAATCATTGCCTGAAAGATTCAGCATGCCTGACAAGGAGTTGACCAGATGAAGCATTCCTCCTCCTTTCATACGCATCGTTCCATTGCTGATGATGCATTGATTACTAATCTGCAGTGTGTGCCCATTTAGGTTTAGTGCTGCATTGCTGGAATTATACCAGGTAAGCTTAGTCACGGCAGTATTTTGTTGAAGGGTGATCTCTTCGGTGTCCAGCAATGACAACTCATCTACCATTACAAGATCATTCTCGCCCGGTAGTTGCATTGCTGAAATCCCTCCCGAAGTAAATGACCAATGTGTTACATCGTCCCAGTTGCCGGCTCCACCCACCCAATAAAATACCTTTGAAGGCGAGGTTCTGTCTTGATACGTTAGTACTAAAGAAAAATCCTGTTTCGCATATTTTAAGTTGCCCTTATGCCGAACAAGAACGGTATATTCTTTTGCCAACGGAGTTTCAAACTCAACTTTTTCCACATTGTCTCGTGTGTTATCGCCCTTTGTGGCTTGTACCTGCGGCACACTGGGATTTAAAATCCATGGCGAAGTGATAATGCCATCTTCATCAATCAATCTAATATCCAAATCATTCACCAACATTCTGGTTAATGGATCTAAGGATGGTGCAACGGGTGTTCCTTCCGGATCTGTCCAACATAGCGTGAGTGTTATTTTCTTATTGGGCTCAGGGCTAATATCAAACTGAAAGCTTTGACCTTCCTCCAAAGTGCTCTCCACAATACGGGTCTCTTTATTGTTAACTGTTACCAACAAATCTGCGGCTGCTTTAACATCCAACAAGCCCCATCCGAATTGGTAATCAGGACCGGGTTTAGGTCCTGCCTCTTTTGCGGTATGAATCGCTAAGGCCTTCAGTGTAGCCGCTTTCATAAAATTCCCCGTATGAAGCTTTGCATAGAGTTCTTGTAGCAACATGAGTGATCCTGTTACATTTGGTGTGGCCATGGAAGTGCCTGTAGAGTTAGCATACGTGTTGGTACCCGAAGCCATAGAGGAAAAAATGTCTGTTCCAGCACCCACCAGATCGGGTTTAATACGTCCATCATCTGTTGGCCCCCAACTACTGTAGTGGCTCATAATGACACTTGCTGGTGATGTGTAGGATAGAACTTTACTGACAGCTCCTACCGTAATACTATTTTTAGCCACCGCATCTGGAATAATACAATCATACCCAACTCCTTTATTGCAATCGGCAGGATAAGTACCACTTCCCTTTTCGAAACGATCGTTGCCTGCCGCCCAAACAATTGTATAGTAAGGTGCACGGTAAGCCATAGCGTCAATATCACGGGTGCGGTGATTGTAAAAACCATGTTTGTAATCCTCATCCGTACTAATAGAAGGATCTCCATACCAAGTCCATACACCATTTGGTCTGGACCAACCTGCTACGGTTCCGTACGAATGATTTGAAAAAAGAAGTGACAAACTATCTCTCACCGCTAAAGAGGTCATCTCGGACAGGTCGTTCGTATAATCGTAGGTATGCGCCTTGCTCTTGGGTGCCATACCTTTGGCCGAAGGATTCATACCTGATGCTAAAATTGTGCCTGTCACATGAGTAGAGTGATCAAAGGAAGCACTTCCCTCCTTCGACAAAATGCGGTTATCAAATTCGATGTGATCTTTTACTAAACCATCATCCCAAATACCACATACGATCCCTTCTCCAGATAAGCGATACCCTCTGGTTGGATCCTGCAATGCTAAAGCTCCGGTGCTTTGCGCAGCTCCCTGATTAAGGCTTGTGAGGTATGAAAAACTCTCACCGATTGCATCGATCAATACGTAGGTGCGCTGCCCCACTGAGTCTGAAAAATGTAAAGGAATGTTATTGTCACTCGCCCTTTTTGCTAACCCTATTCGCTGAACGCTATCGGATGGCAACTTTGAACGCGCGTAACTTCTTAAAGAAGGCTGAGCATAGGAAAAACATCCGACTCCAAGGAAAAATAAAACAAGCAATACCCTCATACACTTCTGCTAACAAAGATAAAGCAAAAGAGTGTAGGATGCACCGTGCCCTTTGATAGTAAAAAAGCAACTCGCTTGCAGGCTTGCTTGGCCTGAAGCGAGTTGGATGTCTTGAGCGCTCCGGCCTATTTTTTAATGGCTAGCACTTCGCCCTTACCATTACTGATAATGAACGTGCAGTTCTTACAGGTATCCGAAAATTTGAAGAGCTTCGCATACTGCTGGTCCATAACGTCAGCATGTTCTTTAAGTACATTCCCATTTTCGTCTTCAATTCGAATGAAAAGCGAGGATGCTTCTTTATCAGTTGCCATTACCAGAAATTGATTTTCCTGTCCTTGTAATTTGATTACCTGAGAAAGGAAAGTAGATTTTACTTCTTTTGTATTGAGCGTTTCTACCAGTGTGTTTACACCATCCTTCACCTCAATGGTATATTCATCTCCCTTGAGATAGGACAAATCGTAGGGTCGGCTAAACCCATCTTTATTTCTCACAACTTCTGAATACTTCAAGTTGTTGTTGGAATCAAAAATGGAAATCTGCACATTGGCGTCTGCCCTTCCTTTGTAAAAAACTTTCACATGCTTATTGTCTTTCTTCATCATAGCCATGGTTGAGGAAGCCTTTGGATCTTCGATCCCACCTGCGAACACTACACTGCTCACAAGGGTGAGCAAACTGAAAATGGAGAGTGTCTTTTTCATACTTGTATTATTTATCTGATGTAAAGACGAATTGAATCAGCCAAGAGTTGTTTACCTTTTGTTAATAAAAGGTTAATGAATTTCCTGCAAAACTCATTTCTCACTCGGCGAGGGTGAGTGAATCTTCATATTCCACTTAAGATCAACTCCATTTATAGAGAGGAAATCTATTCCTTGACTTTACTTGATCCTCTTGGTTTTATGTTTCTCTGGAAGCTCATTCAAAATGGGGGATTTTTTATTTGTATAAATACCTTCAATGTCCTACTTTCAAAATCTCGTTAACTAAACAACCCACATGAAAAAACAATGGATTGCGGTGCTGCTGGCCCTTTGCCTCACAGCACCTCCTGTACTCTCTCAGAAAAAGGGAAAAGAAAAAGCCAAGCAAAGTAATGAAGCCGTTACACCTGCGCCTGCACCCACTCTAGCTCCCCCAACTAAATTCACTTCCGTTGAAGGAATTACCGAATACCGTTTAGCCAATGGCTTGCGAGTGTTACTCTTTCCAGACCCATCGAAGCAAACCATCACCGTGAACATCACCTATATGGTGGGCTCCAAGCATGAGAACTACGGAGAAACCGGCATGGCTCATTTGTTGGAACACCTTGTATTTAAAGGAACTCCCAAGCATCCCAATATTCCACAAGAACTTACAGAACATGGGGCAAGTCCCAATGGAACAACCTGGGTAGATCGCACCAACTATTTTGAAACGTTTAATGCCACCGATGAAAACCTTAAATGGGCACTTGATCTGGAGGCCGATCGAATGGTTAATTCTTACATCGCCAAAAAAGATCTGGACAGTGAAATGACCGTGGTTCGAAATGAATTTGAGTCCGGAGAAAACGACCCCTTTGGTGTATTAATGGAACGCGTAACCTCCACTGCCTATCTGTGGCATAACTATGGAAAATCAACCATTGGTTCGAAAGCCGATTTAGAAAATGTACCCATCGATCGCCTGCAAGCATTTTATAAGCGCTACTACCAACCCGACAATGCTGTGTTGGCCGTTGCCGGAAAAATTGATGAGGCTAAAACCCTTGAGCTCATCAACCAATACTTTGGTGTTATTCCTAAACCCGAACGTGCATTACCTAACTTTTATACAGTTGATCCTACACAAGATGGCGAACGAAGTGTAGTACTGAAACGCGTGGGCGATGTTCAGGTAGCCATGACTGCCTATCATGTGCCTGCGGGGTCACATGCGGATTTTGCTGCAGTGAACATATTAGCAAGAATTTTGGGAAGCGCGCCATCAGGCCGATTGTATAAAGAACTTATTGATACGAAGAAAGCCAGCAGCACGGGCGCCTTCACCCTGGCATTTAAAGAACCTACCCTATTATATACTTACGCAGAAGTGCTCAAGGAGAAGTCTCTAGAGGATGCTAAGGCAAGCATGTTCTCTGTATTAGATAATTTTACTAAAACACCTCCCACGAAAGAAGATGTTGAGCGTGCGAAGAATGAAGTGCTAAAACAGATCGAGTTATCCTTTAATTCGTCTCAATCCATCTGCTTGCAGTTGAGTACCTACATTGGTATGGGCGACTGGCGCTTATTGTTTTTGAATCGCGACCGCATTAAAGCCGTTACTCCGGAAGATGTGCAACGCGTGGCTCAACTCTATTTAAAACCAGATAATCGGACTTCTGGAATTTTTATTCCTACTGAGAAACCTGAACGTGCTGAAATTCCTGGCTTGTCTGATGTAGATGCTATGGTGAAAGATTACAAAGGCCAACAAGTGGTTTCGACAGGAGAAGCCTTCGATCCATCTCCAGCCAACATTGAATCACGCACCGAGCGCATTGATTTGGCTAATGGAATGAAACTTGCCATGTTGTCAAAAAAGACAAGAGGAGAAGCTGTGGAAGTGAGGCTTACGCTTCGATTCGGAGATGAGAAGTCACTTATGAATAAAGTCAATGCTGCCGAGTATGCCGCCAGCATGCTAAACAAAGGAACTTCTAAACGCACGCGTCAACAAATCAAAGATGAGTTTGATCGTTTAAAAGCTAATGTATTTATTGGAGGAGGAGCCTCTCAAGCTTTCGTCAACATCACGACTACTCGCCCTAATCTAGTTGAGACACTTCGTCTCTTAAGTGAGGTATTACGTGATCCAGTCTACCCGGCAAATGAGTTTGAAAAAGCGATCAGCGAAGAGATTGCCAGCATTGAATCGCAGCGAAGCGAACCACAGTCTATAGCTTTCACACGAATTCAGCGACACATGTCTCCTTATCCTAAAGGTGATTCTCGCTATATCGAAGATTTTGATGAAAACATTGCTTCACTCAACGCCTTGAAACTAGAGGAGGTGAAAAAGTTTTATAAAGATTTCTTTGG
>LNEN01000207.1 GCA_001464155.1 Cytophagales bacterium Ga0077538
GTTTTACCTTGTCTTATTTCTGGCAATTGCCTCCGTATTGTTTGCTTTTTATAAGTGGAGAATTTCTTTAATGAAAAGACAAAACGAAGCCTTGACAAAAGTAAACACCGAGTTGGATCGCTTTGTATACAGTGCTTCTCACGATTTACGCTCACCACTCTCGTCCTTGCTTGGGTTAATCCACGTAGCGCGCGAAGATGACCAGTGGGACAAGCAGGAATATTTAAACCTGATGGAGAAGAGTGTGAAGCGACTGGATATGTTCATCAGTGACATCATCGATTTTTCGCGAAATGCCAGGTTGGAAGTAGTGCCTGAGAAAATTGAGTTTGACTCCCTGATTGCGGAAATACTCGAAGATCTTCGGTATGTCGATAATTTTGAGAAGATTGAGAAAAGAGTGGAGGTACACGTTCCTCATGATTATTTTGCTGATACGAAAAGGCTGCGCATCATTCTCACTAACCTGATTGCGAATGCCGTTAAACACCACATTCCTGAATCGAGGGAAAAGCCGTTTGTCAGTATTCTCATAAAGCAGGAAGGCAGCGGAGTGAAAATTACGATTAGTGATAACGGTCCTGGTATTAAAGCCATTTACCTGAAAGACATTTTTAAAATGTTTTTCAGAGCTACGAATCGTTCTGCAGGTTCCGGACTTGGATTATACATTGTGCAAGAAACAGTCTCTAAGTTAGCCGGAGAGGTAAGCGTACACTCTCAGGAAGACGAGGGCACTGAGTTTGTGGTGAAACTCCCCTCAGCAAAAAGAACGGGTTAAGAAAATGGCTGATCTTAGTGCTGCAACTGTCGTTGTAAAACAGCCAATCCCTCTTCGAAGGAGTGGGGCTCGTAGCCTAAATCTTTTCTGGCTTTATCAATGATGAATCCTGTGGTGAGCGGCCTGCGGGCAGCTTGTTTGAATTGCGTTGAATTCGTTGCTTGTATAAGTGAAGTGTCTAGTTTAAAAAACTTAGCGGTCTGTATCGCAATGTCATAAGGACTCATAAAATCCTTTCCAGAAATATTGTAAACACCTTTCGCTTTTTGTTTGGCTGCCAGGTAACAGCCCATCGCTAAATCTTCTGCCAGTGTTGGTGTGCGCCACTGGTCGTTTACCACATTAATTTTCTTTCCTTGCTCTAAACTATTCTTCACCCACAACACAATGTTCGATCGACTCATGTCGGGGGTGATGCCATACACTAACACAGTGCGCAAAATGCTCCAGTCAATGGAAGAGGATTTAATGACTTCTTCGGCTGCCAACTTACTTTCTCCATAATAATTAACCGGAGCCGGCTTTTCATTCTCATCTAATGGGCCATGGGTTCCATCAAAAATGAAGTCTGTAGAAACATGCACCAGGTGAGTATTGTACCACTGGCATGCTTCGGTCAATAGCTCCACAGAAGTAACATTGGCTTTCCAACATTTTTCTTTCTGTGTTTCACAGTCATCTACCTGCGTCATGGCCGCGGTGTTGATAACAATTTCAGGTTTGTGTTCAAAGAAGGTGGTAACGATATCTTCCTTATTCTCAATGTCCATTTTTTGATAGACGCCTTTTTTCAAAGGAAGTGATAGGGGGGAACGCGCTGTAGCAACCAATTCTACCTCAGGATCGGTATTCAATAGCTGAATTAATTTCTGGCCTAATAATCCGTTGCCTCCCGTTACAAGAATCTTCATTGCGTAAATTGGTTCTGGTTTAAAGTGTTGATACTTTAATCGTCAAAAGTATTAATTCATTTTCATTTACTTTGCCCTCTGTGAAAGTTTCAGTCAACGCCATTCCTAAACTTACCTTACTCTGGGCTTTTGCTGAGAGTGGGCTAGGAGGTTTGTTGCATGGCTTTCGCTTGCCCGTAACCGGATTAGTGCTGGGCGGCTTTTCTGTAGTCACCATCTCCTTGATTGCCTACCTATCAGAAAAACCGGGCCGTGATATTTTAAGGGCTACGATACTGGTTTTGTCCATCAAGTTTGCGGCCAGTCCACATTCTCCTGTATCGGCCTACATAGCGGTATTCTTTCAAGGTGCTTGGGGAGCTTTTCTTTTCTCTTCTTTAGGACGTACACGTGTTTCGGTATTTGTCTTTGCTGTAGTGGCTTTACTAGAGTCGGCTATTCAAAAACCCCTGATAGCCACGTTGTTTTTGGGAGCAGAAGTGTGGGGCGCGATTGATGAACTGGCTAATAAACTTATGCAAACTGTTGGTGGGGTTACGATCCATCACTTTTCAAGATGGTTGGTAGGTG
>LNEN01000208.1 GCA_001464155.1 Cytophagales bacterium Ga0077538
TAACTCTTTAAATTTTATACTCCCCTCATTCTCTAGCGTTACCGAATCTATCCAAGAAAAATCCTCAAGTAAAAAATCAAAAAAACCATTCTTAGATCCATACGCAAATGTATGGCCGATTGATAAGTGCGTTGAGTCTGTACCGTTGAGAAAAGCAACACCGGAATTAAGACCATCTAAATTAAATTCCAGTCTATAAACCGCAACTCCATATTCATGAAAATCGACTTCGTAAAGGACCCTTTTCACTAAAGTATCAAGAGATAAAGCTATCTTTTTTGCATCCTCGATAGAATTTAGCTTGCTTATGGGTAAATCATCTTGTTCATTATTACATGAAAAAATCGATTGAGTTGTAATAAAAATTAGTATGATTGAACATTTCTCCATAATATAAAATTCAAACAGTCAATTTTTCTTTTAAGCATTATTGCCTAAGTTTACTTATTTTAATATCCATCAATAATACTAGGATTAATTACAATGGATAAAGCTGGAATCACAATTGTTGAAATCTCCTTTATCATGATTAACAGAAACATTTTAAATATATAATGTCAGATCGAACGAGATTTTTTATGTTGGGTGATCACCTTAAATAAGATTTTGTGATTACTTCATATCAAAATGACCTTCCATTATTTACAAGCTACCCACAATCCGAATCACAGGGTTCATTGAAACTTTCGACTTCACCGAGTTGGATATCAAACAAGCAACTTCTGATTTCTGTAATACTTTCAATGCCTTTTCCCGGTCTTCTTCTCTCAGAATCGTTACCTCTGGTTCTAAGAGCACTTCCGTCATCAGGTATTTTCCTTCTACCTGCTCCAAGGTTCCTTTGGCCGTACAATCAAAACCGGCAAACTCCAGCTTAAAGTTTTCGGCAATGGCCAAAAAGGTGGTCATCAAACAACTGTTGATTGCCGCGGTAAACAAATGTTCTGGCGACCAAATACCCTGCATGCCCTTCGGAAACTGCGGAGGTGTGGCCACGTCAAAGCATCCTCGCTCCTGCGAACCAAACGTTACATCAGGTGAGCAGAGGGTACCCTTGCGTTCTTTTGTCCATTTAATGTTGACTTCAAAAATGTGTGGCTCCATACCGTACTGGTTACACCAGTTGTTTAGTGAGTTATAAAGGTATTGCACGCGGGGATTAGGCAAGATGATGTGCCTTATAGAAATGGATGACTTTTGTCATGCGATGAATAGGTGCAGGACACCTGTACGAGACGTGACTCGCACTAATGCCTCTTCGTCATTACTCTAAAAAATCACTGTAAGTTTCTTTGTACACCCGCGCGTGGCCGGACAAAAAAGCGGGGGTGAGCAAGCAGGCGCGTGAGGCAGCATTTTTTTGTCTTGATCTTTTTGGTCCTTTTTCCATCAAGGGAAAAAGGACGGAAAGGATAATTGAAGGCACATTAGTATTAATCACTAAGAGCACTTCTGAGGAGAATGAATCTTCTTTATGTTCCTTTTCAAGCAGGAGATTGCCACGGGCTGCCATTACGCTTGCCATACTCACGCCCTCGCCTTTGCCGAAGCAGCTCCGCACAGGCAGGCTCGCAATGACGGTAACTCCAGGAGTGTCACTTCAACAACCCCATCTTATGTTGAAAGACATTCGCAATGTGCTGTGCACGCTCTTTTACTTCAATTGCTTTCTCACCGGAAAAGTGTTCATCTACTGTTTCCAGAAACAACTCCAACCAACGAGTGAAATGCTCCGTACCTATTTTCAAATTCATGTGCTTCTGAAAAGGATTACCCTGGTACGATTGCTCACCCAATAACATCGATGACCAGAATTTATACATGACAGGAAGATGTCCAGGCCAATCGACATGGGCAAAGACAGGTGCCAGCAATACATCCTTGTTTACTTTATCGTAAAAGGAATTAACTAATACTTCTACATTGGCTCGGGTGTTGAGTTCCATAGTGTACAAAGGAAACAGGGGATCTTAACTTTTAATAATCATAAAACTATTCTTCTCCTCAATACCAATCACTTCATGCTCTACATCCACAGGGATGGAGTATACATCGTGTTTGTTTAATAGCATCACCTGACTTTTCATCTTAAAAGTAATCGTTCCTTCCAGCACAATTAACAGTGCGGAATTCGCTGTCTTGTGTTTGGCTAATACCTGATCTTTTAATAAGCCAACAACAAATGCTTTGGCGTGTTCTCCTTTCAGCAAGGTAATCATCGCAGGTTTTTCTCTTTCGTAATGCAGATCTTTCGTGATGTTCATCTTTCGTTAGTTAATAGTTATTGGTTAATAGTTATTCGTTATCAGTTAAGAGTACTTTATTATCAGTTAACAGATAACTGATAACTGATAACTTCTAACATTTACCCTCCAAATCGGAAACTAAGGCCTACCCACACAAAGGAGACGGCCAGCAGTGTAACCAATACAATATGGAAGGCAAGATTGGGAAGGGTTTCCGAGGATAGCTTGGGTATAATAAAAAATCGCGCGTGAATGGCCAGACCAATCGTACCGGCTAACAAACCCAACTTCATCCATAAAAAGCGATGATGCGTGCTGGCCAGTGACAACCACTCTTCAAAAGGAACATAGATGAGCGCCATCCACACTCCGGTGATTACCTGCAACAACAAGGCGGGTATGCCTATTCGTTCAAACTGTTCTTCAAAGGATTGAATAATGCGTGGATCTTTTTCTTTTAACGCGCGCGGTAAAAAAGTAGTAGCCAATACGAGATGTCCGCCCACCCACACCGCTGCACCTAACACGTGAAAAAAGACAAGCCACAGCATGTTATAAATCTTTGCGCGCGAAGATGCGGGTAGCCAGTGCAATTGGAGCGATCACCCAAATAGTCAGAATACCTGCAGAGAAGAGTAAGCCGACATGACTGCCAAAGAAGTCTTTATAAAAAGCACCCGTGTAGCCCATCAAGGCTGAGATGTCTAATTGCAAGAGTAAAATAATGCGGGCCAGATCAATGGGATTAAACGCGATAAGCGCCAGCGTTACTTTCTCTAACGGATAATCGCTAAAGCTGTACACAACCCACAATAACAGACCGTCATAAATGAGGGAGAAATAAAACCAAAACAACAAGGCAATGCCAATGGCCTTGGCCTTGTCGCGGGTAAGTACGGCCGACAAGAAAGCTAAGGATACAAAAACCAGCGTGAGGAAAATACCTGTTGACAAAAGGGTGGCGCTGTAGGCAATACCTCCAAAGAGCAAGAAGGGCAAACCAATACCGATCAGGTAGGCCATGCAAAGCGACAAAGCCACCCCCATGTACTCACTTAAGAAGACAATGTTTCGGTGTATGGGTTGGGCCAGCATGAGTTCCATAAACTCATACGAATTATACAAATGTATGGTGGTAAACACGACTGCAATCAGCGGCACTACCATCAGCACAATGTTCATCAAGCTCAGCACAATCTTTCCATAATCGCTATCGAACTGAAAGAGTGCGAAGGTACACACCAATAAGAAAGCGGTATAAAATAAGATGAAGCGCGTGCGCAGGATATCGTAGAAAACATATTTGAGGACTCGTGTCATACCTATTCAGTTACAGACGCTAATAATTCCTTTTGCTTGATAAGGGTAGCTACCGCTTTGTTCAACCTGCTTTCGTTGGTTTCTTCCTTCAGCATGGCAATGCTGTTGTGGTACTGCAAGCGACCCTCGTACAAATACACCATCTCGGTACTCAACTCTTCCAAATCACTTAGAATGTGTGAGGTGATGATGAGCAACTTACCCATGCGTTTTTCATGCAGTACTTTTTCTTTTAAGATCTCTACGGCCACAGGGTCTAAGCCTGCGGTAGGTTCATCTAAAATCAAAATGGGCGCATGAAATAAAAAGGCCAGGCATGCACTTACCTTTTGGCGCGTGCCGCCTGATAGCGCATGCATACGCTTGTCAAATATTTTATAGAGCTTAAAGGCTTCGAGTAACTCTTCATCGGTCTTAGTTACTTCCTGCCGGATGTTCTTCATCATGTCGAACAATTGTCCGATACGCATGTTTTCCGGATAGCGACCAATCTGTGGCATGTAGCCAATCTTCTCTCTGTATTTCCAATCATTCAGAATGGTCTTTCCGTCAATTAAAATTTCACCGGCACTGGGTACCACCAAGCCTAGTAGACTTTTGATGAGCGTGGTTTTACCAGAACCGTTGGGTCCTATAAGGGCATAGCTTTTACCCGCCTCCATTTCCAGGCTTACCTGATCCAGGGCGATGAGCTTGCCAAATTTCTTTTCAATATTCTTAACGGAGATCATAAGGTATCATGGAAGGAAGTTCATCTTTCAAATTCTCGGGTGTTATCACCGGGATGGCTTTCTCTGCTCTGTCCAACAAAAACACAAAGAAACTGCGCCAGAGTAAAATAGCCGTAGGCATCCGTTCAATCACCGTACCATACAAGCTAATTGGACGATAGGGCACATCGCCAACTTTATCTTTATTTAAATCATAGCCTTCGTAGCGGTCCCAATAGTTGCTTTTAATTGTGTTGAGCACCAGACTACCATTGGTGACAAGATCAAAAGTATTTTGCCGAAAGTTGTTGTGTTCAAAAACATTATCGTCACAGCTCGCCTGTAGGCGCAAGGCATAACCGTTCTTTACAAATTCGTTGTTCTTAATTTCGTTGCGGCTGCTGCCCTCCATAAAAATGCCGATGGAGTTTTCTTTGAAGACGTTATCCAGTACAAAGCTATCGCGAATGTCTTTTAAGAGGAGACCATAGGAAGACGATCCCCAATTGTGTTCGAAGGTGTTGTGTATCATCTTCACGCCCTTGGTATACATCACGGCCACACCCGCACCATTGTTAATAAAGGTGTTGTCGCGGTACTCATCATCGTTGGAGAACATAAAATGAAGGCCATAGCGCATATTGCCTTCACTATAGTTATTGAGGATGTGGGAGTCTGTGACAAACTCGAAATAAATACCATCCCGCTGACCTTTAATGCGGTTGTTGCGAATGGTCATCCGCTGGCATTTCCATAAGTGAATGCCATTGCCAATCTGGTGCTCGGCTTCCGCATTGGCGGTTAATTGATTCTTGTCTACCAGACAATCCGAAGAAGAAGCGAAGTAAATACCGAAGAAAGTATTCTCAAAACGATTGTTGAGTATACTGACAAACTTTGATTCCAGAATTTTAATAGCTGCTAAATCGTTGATGCTGGCGATCCCAGTATCGATAAAGCGAAAGCCTTGTATCACTACATGCTGGGCATGAACGGTCAAAATCTCATACTTATTTTCTCCATCCAGTACTGGAAAATTCTCTCCTATAAGCGTGAGCGCTTTTTCGAGAACCAAATTTCCTTCCCGATAAATACCTGCACTTATCAACAAGGTGTCCCCCGCTTTGGCAAGGGCTATGCCCTCGCGAATCGTTTTAATGTTATGTTGATTACCAATTTTGTAGGTAGTTGCGTGTACCGCAGGAATGATGCACACTAAAATGCCCAAGAGGGCAAGCATTATCAAGTTCCTAAAAGTGATGTGCGATCGCATTACTTTATTTTTTGCACTACTTCATCCCAGGTGAGTAGTTCACCGTTCCATTCGGTATTATGAGTAGCCAGTCCTTCAGCGGTGCTACAGGCTGCTACTCCGCTCGCCATGGGGCTTCGAATGGCGTCAGCACGAACAAAGTGTGCGGTGCTTGCATCGATCAATTTCCCAGGGGCGGTAAAGTCTATTACAAGTACTTGCTGAATATTACTTCTTTTTTCATAGTCGGATGTATAAAAGCTTAGCAGGCAGTTCATATCATCGAAGGTGTAGACCTTTCCCTTTTTGGTAAGAATCTCTGCGCCAAACTTAGTGTCTACTAAGGTCATCTTACAGGTATGGCACATATCCTTACCATATACCAAGGGTACTGGTTCTACACTACACGCCTGCACAAGCACTAAACTAAAAAGCATCATAAGTACTATAGAATTCTTCATGCTACTTTCTTTCTGGAGGTGCACATTTCAAAAACAAGGGCCCCCATCACGAGTAAAGCAGAGACTACAAAAATCCATCCTCCAATATCAGGACCAGAGAAGGCAGTGAAGTTAAGCAATTGCTTGGTACCTATTAAGGGTGGCTGATAAGACATGCCGGGTACTACAATGGGTGCTGTAGGATCTAAGTTGTGACCGTAATCGTATCCCCATAAATAAAAATCAACTAACGCTGCTACGCCTGTGGCGACCAGCAATACGACATAGGACCAAAGCATGATGCGCTTATTAATCAAAGAAGTGAGTAAGCCAAAGCCAATGAGGGAACCTACGATGTAGCCCATGTATTGAAACTCCGGGAACATCGCTACTTCAATGTGCTTCATGCCAATGTAGTGGTTGAGCGCACTGATGATTTTTACATCACCTTTGATATCATTGATCCAGATATCCATTTCTAATCCTTCCGGATACTGAGGAGCCCACATCAATATTTGCCACAGCGGCAAGAAGTAGGCGCTCACCATCAGCACTGCGGCCAAGGCTATCAACACTCTGGAAATCGGTTGTAGATTTTTCATATCGTGTGTTTTTAAATTAGCCCTGACGTCCCGACAAGTCGGGAGTCAGGGCCTTCAACCTGCAAACTATGAAATCATCCGCTTCGCATGCGGAAGAGATCTATTTACCTGCCCCAGCAGGTTCTTCGATCTTACCGGTTGAATACTTTATAGGGGTGCTGCTACCGGCAGGTGATACTCGAACGTATCCTTGCATTTCCTGGTGCAACGCTGAACAGAAGTCGGTGCAATAGAAAGGTACAACACCAGGAGCCAACGGCTTCCACTTCAAGGTTTGTGTTTCGCCTGGCATAATCAGAATCTCTGCATTTAAGGCACCCTTAATCGCAAAGCCATGTGGTACATCCCAATCTTGTTCGAGGTTGGTTACGTGGAAGTATACATCGTCTCCTACTTTTACTCCTTCAATGTTATCGGGTGTTAAGTGTGAACGAATGGCGGTCATGTACACATGCACTTCGTTTCCTTTACGCTCTACTTTGGTCTGTCCTTCGCCTTTGGCTACATACGGATTTTCGTTTTCCTCGATCTTATAAATCTTAGTAGAGTTCGGCATAATTAAACTGGCCGGAATCGATTCTGCATAGTGCGGCTCACCGGTAGTAGGGAAGTCGAGCAACAAGCGCATCTTATCTCCAGAGATATCATACAATTGGGCTGACTGTGTTAACTCAGGGCCTGTTGGTAAATAACGATCTTTGGTAATTTTGTTATACGCAATCACATATTTACCATGTGGCTTGGAAGTAGGACCGCCAGGTACGCTCAAGTGGCCTACCGAGTAGTAGGTAGGTACTCTGTCTAATACTTCCAGGGTCTTTACATTCCACTTCACAATTTCAGACGATACAAAGAAAGAAGTATAGGCGTTACCATTAGCATCAAACTCTGTATGCAAAGGACCAAGGCCGGGCTTCTTCACTTCGCCATGCAAAGCAGCTTCATATTTAATAACGGGAATACCGTTAAAGTCTCCTTCAAACGCCTTATCAGCAATAGCCTTTTGTATTTTTGAGAAAGAGAACACGGGCATCATCGCAGCTAGTTTTCCGCTACCGACAATGTACTCGCCTGTAGGATCCACATCTGTTCCGTGTGGAGATTTAGGACAAGGAATAAAATACACGATATCGGGGAATTCGGCTACATCCAACACCAACACTTCTTCTTCCATTTTAGTAGTGGCCATGTGCGTCTTCTCACTATACGTATTGTGCGCGTACTTAGCCTTCTCAATTTTGCCTTTACCCTGAGCAATGTACTCTTCTGCTTTTTTCCAGTTCACCGCCATGATAAAGTCTTTATCCTTTCTGTATTGTAGGTAGAAAAGAAGAACCATCCATGAGAAGGGCCTTTGCCTGCTCGACTTAAATCATAATTAAAACCAGGGGTGCGTAGCTGGAAAGCAATGTTCATGTGTCCATCCGTAGGATCTACTTTAATAAAGCTGATAGAGCCCTTAAAGTTTTCTTTGTAGGTACTGATCGGAACATCTTTGTTGCCCATGGGTATACTAAAGCGAGTACCGGCTACTACATATTCTGTATTCTCTGTAATAAAAGGAGAAGAGTGGTTACCACCGCTGTTGGGAATCTCCAGGATCTCTTCTGTACGGAAAGACTTAAAGCTTACACGTGCCACGCGTGGTGTGTTGTTACCATTGGCAAATATCCAGCGGCCATCGTGTTCACCTTTGGTAGTAGAGAGGGCAATGTGGTGCAAATCATCCCAAGGCACAAAACCATGAGAAGTATTCAACATGGGTTTGGTCTCTTCACTAAAACCGTATCCGTTTTCAGGGGATACAGAAAACACAGGAAGAATTCTAAACAATCTTCCGGATGGAATTCCGTATACACCAATTTGTCCGTTAAAGCCACCCGATACAATGTTGTAGAACTCATCGTACTTGCCAGGGGCTACATAAACTTTGGAGGCTGCATCACCTATCGATACATCCGCAGGGCCTTTCGGCTTACAACCGATGAAGGAGCTAACGGCTACCGCCAGCACCAACAGGGTTTTCGCTGTTCTTATTGCTATTTTCATATGATTAGTTTTAAGGATTCGTTAGTTATTTCTTATCGGGTGGCAAGAGCACGGCATCAATGACGTACACATACCCATTGGAGGCTTTCACTACGCCCACTACGTTTGCACCGTTCACTGTAATTTTTCCATCCTTTTTGGTAAGCGTGATGTTATCCAGGTTTACCTGATTAAGCGTCATACCATCCTGAATGTAATCTTCCTTCATCGCACCCACATACACATGGTATTCGAGAATGTTGCGTAAGGCATCTTTACTCTCTGGTTTTAATAAACCTTCTACAGTTCCCGCAGGAAGTTTGTCGAAAGCTTCATTGGTAGGGGCAAATACCGTGAAGGGACCAGCGTTGGAAAGGGCGTCCACATATTCGGCTGCTTGTAAAGCGGCTACCAGAGTAGTATGCACTGGAGAACTTACGGCCACGCGTACCACATCGGGTTCGGAAGTTTCATCTTTCACAGAGGACTGGCCTCCGCCAACGGGTTGTTCTTCAGCCGTTGCTGTCTGACTCGCATTTTGTTGGCCGCAGGATAGCAGGCCCATCAAAATAAAAAGGGCAAATACTTTATACATAGGTGTAGGGTTTATAAGGTGAGGTTATTTTTCGCCATCATTCTGACGCATGAATTCCAAAATATCGCGCGCATCTCCAACCGAAACGTTTTGGTTAGGCATACGCATTAAGCAGAGTTCCAATAATTTCTGTGCTTCCGGATCTTGATCCAACATCACATCTACATTGGTGACCATGTTCATGATCCATTCGGGCTTTCTATTCTTGGTCACGTTCTTCCATCCAGGTCCCACCACGCGTTGCTCATCTAATTTGTGACACGCTGAGCATTTCATTTCATAAATGGCTTTACCTCTTCCAACCCGGTCTTGCTCCAACGGAGTGTGAAGGGTAACATTTTTTACCTGGCCAATTCCTTTGGTGGGGTCAGTAACAGCCGCCACAGGATTCTTTTCAGGGGTTTTCTCTTCAGATACAGAAGATTTGTCGGGAGCACAGGCCGCGACTAGCGCCATGCCCAGTAAAAATACAAGTAGTTGTTTCATAGTTTATTTGTTTGACGTTTCGAAGGTATGGGTGTTAGTTGGTACGGTTTATGATTGCGCGCATAAACAAAGACTGATTTGCATCAGCAATGTTTTAAACATGAATTTTTCCCTCTTTGATAAAGAGTTTCCCCTCTTCCTCCATGCGTTTAATAGTACGAATGGCAGTCTCAACACGCATGCCGCTCATGTCTGCCAATTGTTGACGCGTAAAGGGTAATTCTATATGATGACTTAGAACGAGTTCATTTTTTGAAAGCAAGGATTCTTTCAAATATTTAAAGAGTGTATTGAGACGATGTTCTGGATCATGAAACGATATTTCTGAAAGTACAAGATTCTTATACTTGAGTCTGTTGCACAAGGCTTTGTCTAAGGCCAGATGAATATCGAAATTTTCTTTGAGTAAGTCAAAAAAACGATCCTTTGGCAAACGCCACAGACTGGTAGGCTTTAAAGCCATTGCAGCACTGGGGTATACAAAATCACCCAGTAAGGCTGGTTCACCAAAACTTTCTGCATCGCCAAAAATACCTTGAATGAATTCCTGTCCCTCATCGCTGTAACTCACCATTTTTACAGAGCCTGTCTGAATCTGAAAAAAGTAATTTGCCTTATCACCCTCATTGAACAAAACCTGGCCTTTTTTTACCTGAGTAAGCTGGGCATTGTACTGTTTTAAGATGTTTTCAGCAATCATGGGGGTAGTGGATTATATTATCAAACTTACTCTGCCCCCTTCCAGGTGAAGATGACTTTCGTCAGGAATTTTAATGAGCTTTAGCCAGGCAGGCTCACCGCCAGGGGCTGACCAAAAGCTACTCTTGAAAAAATCACTACAATCATATTCTGCTCTACGAAACTCTTTGCGGCCTCTGCGCTCTTTGCGGTTAAAAAATTACCGCAGCGTACGCAAAGGTTCGCGGAGAATTTGTTCAGAATATTGTTTGTTCTCAAAATTATTACAGAGACTTTTTGGTAAGCCTTGAGTATGGAAGCTAAACTAAAAAACATTGCATTCTTAAACTTGGAAGAAAATGAAAAAGCCTTGTTGTGCCTAAAATCTGAAGTGTGTACTACAAGGGTGTGGCCGCAGGATCGTAAAACTCATCCAGAGGTTCGTGCAAACAACCATGCTATTCTACAGAACGTAAGAAAGAGAAGAGCAGAAAATACGAGTAAGAGTAAGGAGAGCACGTCACCCGCGAATCCCGTTGGAATTAGTAACATTAACAGTTCAGAGAAGATAAAACTACCGATAAGAATAGAAGTAGTAAAAGCTGTTAGGATCCTAACACGGAAATACTCCTGATACCACACCAATAGTAAAAAAGACAAGAAGCCCAACATGACTAAGTGTAAATAGGCAATGACAAAGTAGCGCACTTCATAGGCGAGTACTGCAACAGAAGGAAAAGCGGATAGAACTTGTAATACCAATTTTAACAAGAAGGAAAGCAACACCACTCCCAACAAAACTTGTGTAGGGCGTGAGAAGTAGTTCGCTCTATCCGTCCAGGCCCTTTGAATGGAACGCCAGAAAAACCAGAACCCTACGAGTTGTGCAAGGGCAATCAATACCCCTACAGCATTCCATACTAATCCTGGTTGTATCCATAAAGCAGAAAGTACATAAGCAGGTACGCAGGTAATCCACAATACAGTAACAAAACGTTGCGCACTTTTTTCATCGATGGGTATTGCTTTGCTTGTCAACAAGTGGTAGAACAAGGCCAGCTCACCAAACGTAAAGGCACCATTGTATTGAAAGTGGAGGAAGAAATAAACGGCCAAATAATAGAGTTGACTTTGTCCCTGCCCATTGGCAGATAAAACGCCTATGGCTACGGGTGCCAGAGAGGACACCAAGAAGAAAACAAAAGCCCAGCGGGCAAGCCTGATAGGCAAGTCCTTTGTTCGCTCACGTGTATCCTTAAAAAATTGCCAGCCGAAACCAAGGGCAGCCAGCGTATGCGAGAAGGATAGTATAATAGAGTAGCGGCCATAGCCTTGAAGCGGAAAAGTAAACAGCATACCCAATACCAATATATTAAGGAGTATCAGAAGCCGGTAGTACGATTTTTGTGCAGGTACAGGAATAAAGCAAGTAACAAAACCGAGGGAGATGGCATTGAAGAGCCATCCTAAAAACATGAGGTGTGAATGGGCGTGCAGCCAATAGGGAAATACCAATCCTTCGATTGGTTCATAATAGTGCCAACGCAGGAGGAGCCCAATGCCTGCCGCTACGCATAAGAAGAATAAAGGTACTTTGAACAAGGAGTGCATACCTACTGCTGATTGACAAAGTTACGCATAAGTGGCGAGTATCATCGATAGTCCACATTCGAATTCGCCAATATATAATAAAAGGATTCATTTATCCTTTATTAGGATCATACTTTTTTGTTGAATCCACTAATTTCTTTGCATCAACATCAATCGGATCGGCAAGGTTGCCCATCCGTCACTTATTAACTACTTACCTATGGAAACATTGGATGTCACACAACTAGAACCTCGCTTAAAACACCCTACTATCTTCAAACGTTTTGATGCGCTGGAAAAAGGAGAAGAACTAATCATTGAAAATGATCATGATCCCAAACCCTTATACTACCAACTAATGAGTGAAAGAGGACCGGTTTTTGACTGGCAATACCTGGAAGAAGGCCCCCTTCAATGGCGGGTGAAGATTACCAAAGGGAGCGTTGACATGAATGAACCCAGCATTGGTGAAATAGTAGCCAGCGACTGGCGAAAGGCCGAAGTATTGAAAAAGTATGGTATCGACTTTTGTTGCGGAGGCAAACGTACGGTGCGGGAAGCCTGCGAGAAAAATCAGCTTGACTACACTAGCATTAATAAGGAGTTGAAAGAAATTGATACCAGCAGCAGTCAGGTTCACCACTTCAACACGTGGGAATTAGACTTCCTGGTGGACTATATCGTAAACAACCACCATCAGTATGTAAGCAAATCCATTCCCTTTCTATACGAAATTGCCAATAAGGTTGCTCAAGTGCATGGGGAGAATCATCCGGAACTGGAAAAAATCAATTACCATGTACAAGTAGTGTTACAGGAATTATCACAGCACATGCGCAAAGAGGAACTTATTCTCTTCCCGTATATTAAAGAGTTAGTGAAAGCTAAGCGTCACAACATTCCCCTATCGCCTGCTCCGTTTGGGAGTATTGCCAACCCCATTCACATGATGGAAGATGAACATACTTCGGCAGGTGATGATCTGAAGGCCATCGAAAGTCTGAGTAATTATTTCACACCTCCTGCAGATGCCTGCAACTCCTATCAAATCCTCTTCTTGAAGTTAAAGGAATTTCAGCAAGATTTGTTTCAGCACATACACCTGGAAAACAATATACTCTTTCCGAAAGCGCTGGCGCTGGAGCAGGAACTACTTTAGGCTTGGTAGC
>LNEN01000209.1 GCA_001464155.1 Cytophagales bacterium Ga0077538
ACCTCGTCCACCTTGGCAACCACCGAGAACAATTGCAGCACAGTTTTGAGTACATCTTCACTCATAATCCAATATTAAATCTCGTTTGAAAATACAGCATTTGAGGCATATAGAAAATAAAAAAGGGACCGCAAGGGTCCCTTTTCATGATCAATTAAATGTTTCTTACTTCGTAATGTCCCCTCTGATTTTGTTGACAGTAACAGTAATCTCTGCTAAATTCTTATCAGAAAGCACTAAATGAGCGTTATTGTTTTGGATTTGCTCTTCAATATTCAAGGCATTGTAGTTTGTCTCCAGACTCTTCAAATCTTCAATCAAGCCTGCAATAGGATCAGACTGTTCCACCGTTCCCAGCATGCTGAGCACTTCAGAAACTGATTTCTTTTGTTGCAGAATAACACGAATCAAGTTGGATAAAACCAAATTGCGCTGATCTTCTTTCAGGATATCTTTTGGATAGGTGTTAACGATACCTGTAGAGATATAAAGACTCTCTACAAAACTTCCTGTTAGCACAAGTGCTGCCAATTTGTTACGGCTATCATCTTTCAGGAAATTCTCTGTTTTATTAATTGTCTCATTCAAAAGAACTGCCAATGAATCCTTGTTGGAAATATTAGCTTCGAAGCGCTTTAAGATTTCAAGGTCGAATGATCCGATAACACCCAAATTATCTGCCAGTACTTTGCAGGCATTTAAGTAATCGATTGCCTCCTGAGACTTATCATAAGAACTCAAATAACCGATATCAGCAGCGTAAACACCTAAGTTGAGAGCAGCCCTGTCAGCACGGTTGGCATAACTGTCTGCCTTGGCACGAGAGTTTACAAGGCTTGGATTAAACTCTGCACCCGTTGCTTGTAACAGGTAGGGTATTTCTGAAGGCGATGGAATATTATAAACGACTTCTTCAATTTGTTCTTTCAGGCTCTCTTCGGCTTGTTGAAATTCATCAGAGTTTTTGTTCTGATCTCCAGAAGATGAACCACAGGATTGCAAGATAAGCACAGAGGCCAATCCTATTAAGGTAACTACGAAGTACTTACGATTCATGGTATTGTTTACGTTTAGCCTTCAATTTTACTACAATTTTCTGTGGGATAAAATTCAGTTGTTGGTTTTTTGCTTATTTTTTACACTAACATGTAAATTTTAGTTAAGTTTAATTGAACTAGGCCCCGTCCCCATGAGCAATTCGATGGATCAGATTATTTTGATCGATGATAGTGAGATAGATCTTTTTATCCAGAAACGTTTTTTGGAAGTTTTCAACTTCTCCAAGCAGCTCAAGACCTTTGTTTCTGCCAGAACGGCCCTTGACTGGCTCAGCACTACCAATGGGGCGGAGGTTCCTCAACTCATTTTTTTGGATCTGAACATGCCAGATATCGATGGATTTGGCTTCCTTCTTCAATTTTCTCAACTACCTGCAACGTTCCGCGAAAACATACGCATTGTCATCCTTACCAGTTCGAATAGCCGCAGTGATTTAGACAAAGCGCTGGCGTTCGAAAATGTGGTACACTTCATCACCAAACCACTTAAGCAATCTGATATTGAAGCACTCAAGTTGAAGCTGGCCTCCTGAGTTTCAAAGATTTGACTTCCAGACTTTGATACTCCTTCAAGAACTATAACCTTTACATCTTAATAATTTCTCACTTCATGAAAAAATTGACAGGCACCGGAGTGGCGTTGGTTACTCCTTTTACAACTATGGGTACCGTGGACTACAAAGGTCTGCGAAAACTCTTGTCGCACACGGCTAAAGGGGTAGACTACTACGTTGTGATGGGCACCACCGGGGAATCGGTGACCGCCAGCAAAGAGGAGAAGAAAGAGATTCTGCATTTCGTCAAAGCCAATAATAAAAAGAGCTTGCCCATCGTCTATGGCATAGGCGGTAGCAACACGGAGGATGTATTAGCGACCATTAAACAAACTGACTTTACGGGTGTTGACGCCATCTTATCCGTAAGTCCTTATTATAACAAACCCTCACAAGAAGGTATTTACCAGCATTTCAAAGCCATTGCCAGCAAATGTCCGGTACCCGTTATTCTCTATAATGTACCCGGCCGAACTGCCTCTAACATGTCTGCGGCCACCACCCTTCGTTTGGCTCAGCACAAAAACATTATCGGTATCAAGGAAGCATCCGGCAACATGGAGCAATGCATGAAGATTGCTGCTGAAAAACCGGAAGACTTTTTGTTGATCTCCGGGGATGATATGCTTACCGTTCCGCTTTATAGCATTGGTGCTGCCGGGGTTATTTCTGTATTGGCGAATGCCTTTCCTGTACATTTTAAAAAAATGAAGGAAAATGCCTTCGTGGGTAAGTTCGACAAAGCCAGTAAAGAGTTATTTGCCCTCTTGGATATTAATGGTCCCATGTACGAAGAGGGAAATCCTGTTGGGATAAAGTATGTCTTAAGTGAACTGGGAATTTGCGAAGAGCATGTCCGCCTCCCATTAGTAAAGGGATCGGATGGGCTTAAAAAGAAGATCCAGGTTTTATTGAAAAGCCTATAAATGAAAAGGGATGGTCACTGACCATCCCTTTCTTTTTACCTTAATACGATAAATTAAGCTTTATTCTTAATTTCCTGAACATCACCTCTGATAGCTTGTGCCAGGTTCTTAAGGTCCTGCATACCCTTCCTGATACGGGTTCCTGCTGCGCTATTGCCCTTGTTATAGAACTTGTCAAAATCTCCTTCAAGAGAAGCCAACATGTCTTTTAATTCCTGGAATTTTTGCATTTTTCTATTGATTTAAAAAGTTAAAAATAGGTTTCTACAGGCCAATTTAGTTAAAAACCTATAAAATCAACGTTTTTAAGGCATTTTTTTAAACAGCCTTGGTTACGGATACCAGCTCTTCCTTGCGGTAAAAACCGTTATCCAACTTCTCCTTAAGGGCCGAGAAGGCAACCAAAGTTTCCTCTACATCCGACATGGTGTGAACCGCTGTAGGGATGATGCGGAACATGATAACATCCTTAGGCACAACAGGATAGATCACCACAGAGCAGAAAATTCCGTAGTTTTCACGCAAGTCCATAGACATGTTTGCCGCCTCTCCAACACCACCTTTAAAGAGAACAGGCGTTACCGGAGACGTAGTATTACCCAAGGTAAATCCACGTTCGCGCAAGCCCTTCTGGACTGCATTGGTGATCTTCCAAAGGTTGTCTTTTAACTGAGGTTGGGTTTTTAACAGCTCCAAACGCTTTCTTCCGCCCACCACTAAAGGCATTGGTAAGCTTTTCGCATAAATCTGAGAGCGAACGCTGTAGCGCAAATACTTCAAAATGTGTTTGTCACCGGCTACAAAGGCACCGATACTGGCCATTGACTTCGCAAATGTGGAGAAATAAAGGTCGATCTGATCCTGAACGCCTTGCTCCTCGCCTGTTCCGGCACCTGTCTTGCCCATGGTTCCAAAACCGTGAGCATCGTCTACAAACAAACGGAACTTATATTTTTCTTTTAAGGCCACAACGCCTTTCAAATCACCTTGCTTACCGGACATACCGAATACACCTTCGGTAATCACCAGGATACCGCCTCCGGTTTCTTCTGCTAGTTTAGTCGCACGCTGTAATTGCTTCTCTAAGCTATCCATGTCGTTGTGCGAATACACAAAACGCTTACCCATGTGCAAGCGAACTCCGTCAATGATACAAGCGTGTGATTCAGCATCATAAACAATAACATCCTTGCGATTTACCAGGGCATCGATAATAGATACCACTCCCTGATAACCGAAGTTGAGCAACATCACATCTTCTTTCTTGACAAACTCAGCCAGCTCTTTTTCAAAGGCCAGGTGGTTTACTGAGTTACCCGACATCATACGGGCACCCATCGGTAAGCCCATACCATATTGAGCTGCTGCTTCCGCATCCGCCTTTCTTACTTCCGGGTGATTAGCCAGGCCCAGGTAGTTGTTCAGGCTCCAGTTCAACACTGTTTTGCCATTAAACTTCATGCGCGGGCCGATATCGCCCTCTAATTTTGGGAAAAAGAAATAATCGTCAGGAAGGTGAGAGTACTTGGCCAAAGGACCAGCCTCCATTTTCAGCTTGTCAAATAAATCTACCATGGTGGTTTCTTGTAATAAATTGCGGCAAAAATAAGGAAAAATGATTTATAACGTGTGTTAGCCTGCAGTTTTGCCCCAACGCCCAGAATTCCTTAGCATTGTGATCTTTCTATACCTACATGAGCAAAATTCAAAAACTACTGGTTGCCAACCGTGGCGAAATAGCCCTCCGCATCATGCGCAGCGCCCGCGAAATGGGAATTAAAACGGTGGCTGTTTATAGCGAAGCCGATCGAAATGCCTTGCACGTACGCTTTGCCGATGAAGCGTATTTAATCGGCCCTCCTCCCTCTTCTGAATCGTATTTAAAGATGGATACACTTATCGCGGTAGCCAAGCAATGCGGTGCGGATGCGATTCATCCGGGCTACGGATTCCTATCCGAGAATGAAGACTTTGCTCAACTCTGTGAAGATCATAAAATCATTTTTGTAGGCCCTTCAGCCAAATCCATTGAATTAATGGGCAGTAAACTAGGGGCAAAAGCTGCCGTGGCCAAGTTCAATGTGCCACTGGTGCCCGGAACTGCCGAGCCTATTAAGGACATTCCTGCTGCTAAAAAGCTAGCCAAAGAAATAGGTTACCCGGTGTTGATTAAAGCCAGTGCCGGTGGTGGTGGTAAAGGTATGCGCGTGGTAGAGGGTGAGCATGAGTTTGAAGAGCAGATGGAACGTGCGGTAAGCGAAGCCATTTCTTCTTTTGGAGATGGAGCCGTGTTCATCGAAAAATATGTGACCAAGCCACGACACATCGAGTTTCAAGTGTTTGGGGACAAGCATGGAAACGTGGTGCACTTATTTGAACGCGAGTGTTCGATTCAACGCAGACATCAAAAAGTAGTAGAAGAAGCGCCCTCCTCTGTGTTGACACCTGCCCTGCGCAAAGCCATGGGAGAAGCAGCCGTAAATGCCGCCAAGGCGTGTAATTACTATGGAGCCGGAACGATCGAATTTATCCTGAACGAAAAGTTAGACTTCTACTTTTTGGAGATGAATACTCGTTTGCAAGTAGAGCATCCGGTAACGGAAGAAATTACTGGATTGGATCTGGTGCAACTTCAACTTAAAGTAGCGCAAGGAGAAAAACTTCCTTTCACGCAAGAAGACATTACCATGAAAGGGCATGCCGTAGAGATACGTGTCTATGCAGAAGATCCTTCGAACAACTTTTTACCAGACATTGGTACGCTGGAAACCTATGTGCGTCCGCAAGGCCACGGTATACGTGTAGATGATGGCTTTGAACAAGGCATGAGCATTCCATTCTACTACGACCCCATGATTGCGAAACTCATCTGCTATGCAGAGACAAGGGAAGCAGCCATTGAAAAAATGATTCGTGCTATCAAAGATTATCACATTACGGGATTAGAAACCACGCTTGGCTTTTGTGACTTTGTGATGAAGCATGAAGCCTTCCGCAGCGGGAACTTCGATACTAAATTTGTAGAGACTTATTTTAAACCAGAAGTATTAGCTGCAAAACCCAATGAGGAGGAAGAGTTATTAGCAGCAGCGCTTGCTTCTATTGTTCTGCAACCCACCACTTCTTCCAAAACCGAAGAAACAGTGAGTAACGTTACTGAAAGCAACTGGAGAAAGAATCGCTTGTGATCTGTAAAGAGACTTCAGATTCAAAACACTACTAACTAATAACTGACAACTAATAACTATTAACAACAAACGAGTGGCCGATATTCAACCTTTCCGCGCCTGGCGCTATAATCAAGACTTGTCTTCTAGTATTGATGAATTGACATCCCCCCTCTTTGATGTGGTGTCTGATAAGCAACGAAAGGCTCTGTATCAAAATCCAAACAACAGCATCTATTTATCAGTACCCCAGCAGCCAAATGCCGCAGAAAAGGCGGCACAACTCCTGGCTGAATGGAAGATAAAAGGAATTGTCGTTCAGGATAAGTTACCAGCCATTTATGTGTATTATCAATACTTCAAGTTAGCTGGTTCCAGCAAAGAATATTGCAGAAAAGGCTTTGTCTGCAACATCCGCGCGTATGATTGGGAAGAGGGTGTCATTCTCCGCCACGAGAATACGATACCCAGTGCCGTAAATGATCGTATTGAATTACTTGAAAAAACTGAATTGAACGTGAGTCCCACGCACGGACTCTATACAGATGAAAATCATCTTCTTGAAAAGTACATGGATGAAGCTATTCTGAATCCCATGTATGAATCGGAAGACTACCAAGGGGTACGGGATGTGTTGGCAGTGATACACGATGCCCGCGTAATAGAGAAATTTATAAGCCTTATCAAGGACAAAAAAATTATTCTTGCTGATGGTCATCATCGTTATGAAGGTTCTCTCGCGTACAAGCAGCGCATGCAAAAGCAAAATGCTTCTCATACAGGAAAGGAAGGCTATAATTTTCATTTGATGTATCTGACGAATACCGAGTCGGATGATTTGCGCATTTTACCTACGCATCGCTTGTTGAAGGGATTAACAGATTTTAATGAGGAGCTTATCCTAAAAAAGCTAGAAGCTGATTTCATCATTAAACCGCTGGAGGATGCCGATACTGCGAACGAAATTATTACCGGTAAGCCGTGGGCCTTTGCCTTGCTCTTTAAAGAAAATGCGTACAAGGTTCGTTTAAAACCAGAGCGCTTGGCCACCATGATGTGGCCCTTTCCGGAAGAGGTGAAAAAACTTGACCTTACGGTGATGCACTACTTCATCATTGAAAAGGCACTCGGCATACTCGGTAAGGATCAACGCGCCAGTACGCATATTGCCTTTGACAGAAGCTTTAGCGATTGCCTTACCAAAGTAATTCGGGAAGAAGTTCAGTTGGCCATCATTACCAATGAAGTTTCTATTGAGGAAGTGAAGGCTGTTTGTGCCAGTGGTTTTACCATGCCGCAAAAATCAACTTACTTCTACCCTAAAGTCATCTGTGGTTTTGTTTTCGCCTCTATTAACGAAACTGAATTCAGGACACCCGTGTATTCCCCTTTCTAACATGACCTTTACACGCCCACTCATTTTGGCCTCCAGTTCACCTCGCAGGCAATACCTGATGAAGGAAGCTGGTTTTGTGTTTACTGTTGAGAAACCAGATGTAGACGAATCTTTTCCTGATTCTTTACCGGCAGATCAAGTAGCGCGTTACCTGGCGGAGAAAAAGGCTGAAGTGTTTCGCCCTCGCATGCAAAACGAAGTAATCGTAACGGCAGATACAGTCGTTATTCTTGGCAAAAGAATACTCAATAAACCCTCAGACCGAGCCGAAGCGATTTCTATGTTAACGGATCTATCGGGTAAAACGCACCTTGTCATGACAGGCGTGTGCATTTTATCGAAGGAGAAAGAAATTGCTTTTGATGACACTACCGAAGTAACCTTTAAAAAATTAACAGCAGAAGAGATTGCCTACTACGTTGATACCTACAAGCCGTATGACAAAGCAGGGGCTTATGGGGCGCAGGACTTTATAGGCATGATCGCCATTGAAAAAATTACCGGCTCTTATTTCAATGTCATGGGACTTCCCATCCACAGAGTGTACCAACACTTGCAGGACTGGTCATGAGAAAACTCTGGAAGCTCCTCTCTCATCACATTCGCGAAGACTTTTCAAAAAGCTACTACGTTTCTATTGCCTTTCTTTTAAGTGCACTTCTCTTTCTTAACTATCAGTATAGAATTGAGAAGGATATACTGGACTCCTTCAAAGGCATTGAAAAGTTTGCTATTTACTTTCTATTCTATGCGGGTGCCTATTACCTCAGTTTTTTCTTGTTAACCATCACCTCAACAAAGTCCAAACATTCCTTTTTCCAATCTTCTTCCTTTTGGAAATACAGTCTGGTGGGCTTAGCCATTTTGTCTCTTGACAGCTCGATGCCCTTTCTTCAAGATCTGATTTACGATAACCTGCACCGCAGCATTACCTATTGGTCATACAAAGTAGCTGTCAACGGCATTAGTTTCTTCACGGTACTGGTGCCCCTCTTAGTCTTTTACTACTTCAACGACAGGCACAGCAAGCATCAATACGGACTCAACAACCAGCACACAGATCTTAGTATCTATTGGACACTGCTCTTATTCATGATACCCTTACTAGTGTCTGCCTCCTTTCTGGAAAGTTTTCAGCGACAGTACCCCATGTATAAATCCAATGAAGCCTATCTCTCTTTAGGTATACCGGAATGGACAGCCGCGTTGATGTATGAGCTTGCTTACGGATTGGATTTCATCACGGTAGAATTACTCTTTCGTGGATTTTTGGTGATCGGAATGATGAAGCTGGTGGGCAGAAATGCGATTGTGCCCATGGTAGTCATTTATTGCTTGTTGCACTTTGGTAAACCTGCTGGTGAGGCCATCAGCTCTATTGCCGGTGGATACATACTCGGAGTAATTGCCTTTGAGACCAAAAGTATCTGGGGAGGAATCATTATTCACATGGGCATTGCCTGGCTCATGGAAATTATAGCCTTCATTCAAAAATTATTTCACTAGCGAGCGATATACGTTCATCATGTCTTGTGCAATCTGTGCCGATTCAAAACGCTTGATGTAGGCACTGGATCCGGATATCATTTTCGAGCGAAGCGTTGCATCCTTCAACACTTTCTCGATGGCTGTAGCCATTCCCTTCACATCCTGAGGATCAACATAAAGAGCCTCTGGCCCTGCCGCTTCGCTAAAGCAAGAACCGGTAGAGGTAATTACCGGAACGCCACACGCGATCGCTTCTACTAATGGAATACCGAAACCTTCAAACACCGAAGGATACACAAAGGCTGAACTTAACTGATAGATGGCTGGTAGATCTGCAAACGAAACTTTCGGAAGGAAGTGAACACGTGCTTCTAATCCATTCTCCTTTACATACTCTTGTATCAGGTTTACATAGGCTGTATGCCTACCGACAATGAAGAGTGGAATGGCAGTGCTGTCTCCCAAGGCTTTCAAAGCCTTCACCACCTGCATTACATTTTTTCTAGGTTCCACCGTTCCGACATTCAATAGAAATTGTTCCGGCAAGTGATATTTGCTGCGAACGTCTTGCAATGCTTGTGGCGAAAAGCTTCGGTGAAAATTGGGGTGGCACCCCTGATAGACTACCACTATCTTTTCAGTCGGTACGTGCAGGAATTCTATCAGATCATTTTTCGTTTGCTCAGAAATAGCTACAATGCAATCGGCTTCCGTACACGCATACTTAATCTTCTGTGTGTAAATCCAGCGATCAATCGCTTTATAGAATTGAGGATAGCGGAGAAAAATTAAATCATGTACGGTTACAACCGATTTGGTAACCGATGAAATTCCTCTTGGAAGTTCATGACTCAGTCCATGATAGAGATCAAGTCGCTGTCGTTTTGCTTCTTTAGCGAGTAAGAACGAGCGCCAGTAACTTCCCAGTTTTAAACTGCTTAGTAAAGAAGAAGGCAGCACCGTAGTGAACGATGCTGCCATGGTGAAGTCCTTTGTTTCAGGATGCTCTTTATGCTTTGGTGTAAAGAGGAACAGTTCTTCTTTCGGAAAAGCTTCGTGAACTCCTCCTACGATAAAACGACTGTAGTTACCAAGGCCGGTAAAGTTATTGAAAAGGCGCTTGGCATCGTACCCGATTCTCACTTACGGTATTCCTTATTGTAACGCTCAATACTCTCGTTGATGATGTCCATGCCCTTTTGTTTGGACTGGAATTCATCCACCACTACTTTTTTGTTTTCTAGCGTCTTATACTCCTCGAAGAAATGCTTCAACTCTACACGAAAGTATTCCGGTAGTTCACTGACATCGTTAATGTGTCCCACACTGGCATCGCCTTCGGCCACAGCCAGAATCTTATCATCGGGCTCGCCCTTGTCGATCATGCGCATAACGCCAATAACCTTGGAAGGTATTAAACAACGGGGCACCACCGTTACTTGTGTGAGTACCATGATATCCAAGGGATCGTGGTCTTCGCCAAGGGTCTGGGGAATAAATCCATAATTCTGCGGATAGTACATGGATGCGTATAAAACACGATCCAGCATAATTAAACCGCTGTCTTTGTCTATTTCGTACTTCGCGCGTGAACCTTTAGGGATTTCGATAATGGCATTTACATATTCAGGGTATTTTTTACCTATCGCCACTTCATGCCAGGGATGCTTTACCATAATATTGAATTTTGCCGCAAGGTAAATAAAAAAAGCCCTCCCGGCTTAGTGGGAGGGCTTCTCTTATTTCAATTTAAGCATCTTAGTCTTTCTTCTCTTCTGATGGCTTTTCAGGTGCTTTTATCTTTTCACCATCTTTCAATCGTTTGCTAACAACCAGGAAGGGTCCGGTTACCACCTCAGCACTGTCGGTTAAGCCTTCCAGGATTTCAATATTGTCGTAATCGCTGATACCCGTCTTCACTTCAATCATTTTAGCCGATCCCTTATCGTTCACGAATACAACCACCTTGTCTTCCATGGCCTTTTCCGCTTTCTTCTTATCATCGTTTTGAACTTGTCTGCGTTGATCTCCGCTAGACACGCTTCCTTCGCCAATTGCCTTTTCCTTTTCAGGATTGCGTGTGGTAACGGCTGAGAGTGGCACTGACAAGACATTCTCCTTGCGTTTGGTGATGATGTCTACGCTGGCCGTCATACCCGGGCGGAAAGGATACTTATTTCCTTCTTTGATCAAGTCGTCATACGAAGAGCGAAGGATTAATATTCTCACTTCAAATTCAGTAATCGCATCTGCTGATAATTTATCTTTTGCTGTGTTGGAGATCAGTGTTACCAATCCTTTAAACTTCTTATTCTGAGAAGAGTAGGCATCCACATCAATGATGGCTGTATCGCCCTGGTGCACACGTACAATATCATTTTCGTTTACGTTCACCCGTACTTCCATAATGTTCAAATCAGCAATGCGCAACAGTTCAGTACCCGTCATCGTGGCAGCACCTACTACGCGTTCACCTTTCTTTACACTTAGTTTGGAGATGATCCCGTTCATAGGAGCTGCGACACCTGTGAGGCGCACATTCTCATTGGCTTCCCTTACGGTGGCTTCACTACTCTTCACAATGTATCCGGCTGCTTCCAGCGATTGCTTGGCTGATTTTAAATCGTTCTCTGCAATCTTAAAGTTTTGTTGGGCCAATTGCCAGTCCGATTCTGAAATCACTTTTTCGTTCCATAATTTTTCCTGGCGCTTGTAGTCTTGCTCTGCACGCGTATAGGTTGCTTCTGCACGTGAAAGTGCTGCTTCGGCTGACTTTAGGTTTGCGCGCTGCTGGCTAAGAGATGCTTGCGCTCTTTCCAACTGCGACAACCAGGTGTCGGGACGGATTTTTACTAAAAGCTCTCCGCGTTGAACGGAGTCTCCTTCTTCCACTACCAACTCCCGAATTTCACCAGAAACTTCTGGAGCAATCTTCACTTCCGTAACGGGTTGAACTGTACCAGAAGCACTCACCTTCTCCACAATACTTACGCGCTTGGCCTTCGCCAATTCTACTTCCAGTTCTTTAGACTTACCAATCCAGCCGGCTGAGCGACCTACTACTACGAAGAGTAAGAGGGCCACCACCGCTCCGATGAGCCAGTATAATAATTTGTTTGATTTCTTGGTCTGCTTTGCCATGTGTAATAAGAATTATTAGTCGAGAATTGGTTTGCCTTGGTAAAAATCTAAGAGTCTCTTTTTGAAAATGAAATCGTATTTAGCTCTGGAAAGATCGCTCTTGGATTGGAAGAGGTCGTTTTCAGAAACCTGGTACTCCACAAAGTTGGCCGCACCGATTTCAAAGCGTTGTTTGGTCATGCGAAAAGCTTCCTCGCGTGCCTGCACTTGTTTCATGGAAGAACTATACGTCTTGGAAGCTGCAAAGGCATCGTTATACGCTGTTTCTACATTCTGACGTAACGTGTTTTCCGTTTGCTTCAGTGTAATTTCTGCTAGTTGACGGTTAATGGTCTGCCTGCGGATGTTGTACCGTGTTTGCATACCATTCAGAATAGGGATGCTGAGCGATATACCAGCTGAACGGAAGATGTTGTCTTGCAACTGATCTTTATAGCCATACCCATCAGCAATTTGTACAATGTTAGGAGAGGTTATTGGTGAAGTTACCGGATAAACAATGCCTCCCACATCTACAGAGCCAATCTGAACAATGCTGGTGGTGGAACCATCTACCTGGTAGCGAGCATCATCGTTGGCACTTGAGTAATTGCTGTTGACAGAAGCATTTAAAGAAAGACGCGGATACAAACTTCCCTTGGCGGCCTTCACTGCATAATAGCTGCTTTGCACACGTAACTTTGCACTGCGCACTTCTGGTAATGACTGCAAGGCCATCTGATATATTTCTTCACGTGAACTTTCCAAAAGAAGGTCTTCAACAGAAATGGCGGGTACTTCAATGTCAAAAGATTGTGAGGCAGGAATCTGAAGCGCTTGCTTCAATTGAAGGAGCGATAAATTCAAGGCATTCTCACGGTTGATAACGTTCAATTCGTTAGTCGCCACCTGTGCATCCAAATTCAATTGATTGGATTTAGGAACAGCTCCCGCTTCTACCTGTTTCACCGTTCTATCCAACTGCTGCTGGCTGGAGCTTAATTGGAATCGTGCATTCTCCAGCAATTCTTTGTTGAAAACTACCGTAATATAAAAGTTGATGACAGTGAGAATAACATCATTCTTTGATTTTTCTAAATCAGCCTGTGATGCTTCCAAACCAGAGGCTGTTTGCCGAATGGTGTTTTGAATTCGCAAGCCGTTAAACAGCGTAACAGAAGAGTTCGCATTCGGACTTAGTGAAGTAATTTCTCGGGTGGTAAACAAGTTCGTTACCGGGTTAATGGATCGCCCCCAGTTGTAGCCATAAGAACCACTGGCATTTAAGCTGGGCGCCATCGCCCATCTTGCCTGGCCATAATCAATTTCTGAACTCTCTACATTATACACACTTCTCTCAACGGTAAGATTATTGGCAAGGGCATAGTCCACGCATTCGCGCAAGGTCCATACCTTTACAGAATCCTGCGCCAGGGCAGCCGTAGTGAGTAGACAAAACAAAAAGACAAAACTCTTTCTCATAGTTATTTATCGATATCAGGAATATAAATAATCTGTTTAACCCAGCTTAGACTCTCTAAATAGGCTAATGTTACAGCCTTCAGGCCAGAATCCATTTCAATAACCTGACAGGCGAGGTCATTCTTTCCCTTTCGGGAGACGCTCATGGTTGCAATGTTACACTCATCGTGTGCAAGCACATTGGCGATAAAAGCAATGCTGCCTTTCACATCATCCGCAAAAATGATCAGTGTATGCAGATTGGCCGAAAAGTCAGCTTTAAAACCATTCACTTCTGCAATGTTGATGATACCTCCCCCCTTACTCTCTCCAAGCACTTCTATCTCTTTGTCACCTTTTTTTAACTGAAGACGGATGGTATTGGGATGTAATGTGGAGGCATTGCCCACAGACTTGAACTTATACGTAAGTCCGCTCTGTGCAGCCAGGTCCAGGGAGTCCTTGATCCGTTTGTCGTCAGTCTTAAAATCCAATAAGCCACCAATTACGGCCCGATCGCTGCTATGCCCTTCGTAGGTTCTGGCGAATGAGTTATAAAAAGTTATTTCAGCCTCCTCGGGTATACCCCCTAAAAGCTTCAAGGCAGCACGGGCAATGCGCACCACACCTGCGGTGTGGGAACTGGAGGGACCGATCATAACCGGACCAATCATATCAAAAACGCTGCTTTTTTCTGCCATAAAACTTTGGGATTGGTAGGTACCTCTATTGAATAATTACAAAGTCGAGTCAAAAAAATAATTTCGGGCTCTTTGAAATAGTAAATGTACAAGTATTTTTACCCCAATTACCTGACAACCTATGCTGGCTCGTTGCTACCTGTTCACCTTCATTCTATTACCAAGTTTTCTGACCAAGGCTCAAGACAGTCTTGTCTATAAAGGAGATCTCACTTTTGGCTCACCTTTCGAAAAAGAAGCATTTGATC
>LNEN01000210.1 GCA_001464155.1 Cytophagales bacterium Ga0077538
TCACGTACGAGGGTTATTTCTTTAACAGCACCGGTTAAGCCGGTTACACCCTCCAAATAACTGAGGCGCACCGTAGTGCCCTTGGGTCCTTTGATCAATTTAACAACATCGTCAATTCTCCATCCAATCACATCTACCATTTCTCCATCTGTGCCTTGAGCCACACCAATAATGCGATCGTTTACTTTCAGAATAGCCGTTTTTTCAGCAGGGCCGCCATGCATTATTTCAACAATCTTTGTGTAGTCGTTATCGGTTTGAAGGCGCGCACCAATCCCTTCCAGAGACAACGTCATTTGCTCCTTAAACTTATCAGCCGCCTGAGGAGAAAAGTATGTAGTGTGGGGATCGTAGGCTTCGGTAATCGTATTCATGTACAGCGTGAACACATCTTCGCTGTTGTATTGACGCATGGCTTTAATCATGCGTTCATAACGCTCGGTTAGCACTTTGCCAATCTCTTCCGGTTTCTTTCCGCTAAGCTTCAAGCTGAGTGCCTGGTTCTTGATGTTCTTGCGCCAAACATCATTCAACTCCGCTTCATTGTTACACCAAGGTGCTTTCTCACGATTTGTTTCGTACTCCTCATCCACAGAAAAATCGAATTGTTGATTCACAAGATTTTGAGTAACATAGTTCATACGTTCTGTAAAGCGCGTACGAAAAACGGTATAGATAGCATAGGCAGGATCTACATTCGCAGCCTGTGTCAGATCATCCAACACGGTTCTGTACTTTTCGAATGATTGAATATCTGCCTTCAGAAAAAAAGATTTACTCCCATCGAGGCCCTTCACGTACTGATCCAGAATAGCAGAGGAGAGCGAGTCATTCATCTTTATTTTGCTGTAGTGATTATTGTTGAGTATTGAGATAATCACCTGTGCTTCCTTCCCATAAATTGGCTTTGGTTTATAGGTGGTCGTATCAACCGGCACAGCCCACGAAATGCTCACCACTACACATATCAATAAAGACATCAACCCTACTACTCTCTTCATAATTATTTTTTTACGATTTATCAAAATCAAACTCACTTAAGAAACGCTGTGCTTCCTCTACATTCTGGAATTCGTAATGCTTCTTTCCCTTAATGGTGGAATGAACTTCTATTTTCACGGAGTCAACATCGTTATTGCTTTTAAACTTATACTTCTGATGACGGTAATCATCTGCTGATTGTTTATTAGAAATATTGTACGCGGTGGCTCGGTTTGATTTACAGTACGAACACTGATAATACTTGACCAGTTCCCCAGGACCCTCCGGTGTGGCGGGTTTTGTTACCTCTTCACGCAGGACCTTCATGGTATAGAAACCACAACTATTACACTGCAAGGCTTGTAAGTGACCTGCGTACTTTTCAATTTTCACTTCACCGCTTTTCTCCTCTATCCAAACATCATAATCAATCGAAAAGATATTCTCTTCTGCCTGCATACCCAAGTCCAGGTGAACATCTTCCTCCTCTTCGCTAAGCAAACGCATTTTTGCGCCATTGCTGGCAACTCGTGGTGTGTACCGGCACTTTAATAGTTTCTTATGAACCACCGAAGGGTAATAATATTCCAATACTAGATACCCAACATAACCCACTAGGGTACCTCCTGCGATAGCAATGATGAGTCTGGCAAAAAACCACACCTCAACATCCTTCAGCTTATCCATACCATAGCGGTTAATGATCAATGCCGCTGCAATGCCGAAGCAATAGAACACAAGTTTGTAGTTTTCTATCTCTTTGGTATTGATGAAATCATAGCGGGCATGAAGACTTTTAATACTTGAAAGACGAAGGTTGTAGACCAGATAAATCAGGATACCGGCAGCAATCATAATGATGGCGCCAATGATCATGGCCTGATGCCAGGCTGCTAAAAAGGGGCTGGGTTCAATATACTCCATAGGGCTTTTATGTATAGTTGTTAAAACTGTAATAATAAGGGCTTATCGTCATATGTCCTATACCCTTGGTCATAACGAAATACTGCGTGCAAAATGTCTACCACTCTTTGGGGTAAGTTTTAGCAAGTGCAAAATTTCACAAAAAGCAACTTCCCGATAAAGACCTAGAAGTATCATAATCAGCTTACTATCAATACTTTATTTGAAACTTAATAGATCCGCACACTTTTTAGTGTGTATTTTTACACATGTTTACTTGCATTTAAATAATAATTTAAACTATTATTGTGTATTACTGCACAATGTTATGACTCCCTACGAAATGAAGAAGCTTGAAATGGAACTTAAACAGTTCACTGTCAATAACTTCGACAAACCTATGCAATGCAAAAACCTTGAGCAGGTGCGCTTCTATATTAGGGAACTCTGTGCCAAAATTGAAGAGCTGGAGTTGAGGTTCAATTACGTTCCTGAATTTGCCTATTCCTTGCTTGCTCAATACAATGCGCGGCAGAACTCACTCCTTCAGAAAGATTTTTCTCACCTGTATAGTTAAGGCCTATGCGCTACATACCCTCTCCCATTCCAATACAGTTTGATACCATGTATTCGGCAACGGCCAATAAATCGGGGCGTATGCAATACCACAAAGTAAAACCAGGGGAAAGCAAGTTGAGAATCAGTCGGAATGAATTTATCCGAGCGTACAACTCTGCTCAGATTGTCTCCCTACATCCAATTCAATCCCCCGGAAACGATACAGATTTTCAATTGGAGTTTTTTATCTAGTCAGACCTTCAGAATTTTCTCCAAATCTGCAGGAGAATAGTTAATCGATTTAATGGTTTTGTTGTCAGACTTGCGATAGACCAACCAATGCTTTCCCTCCTGCTGATAGTAACATTCTGTTCCATCCTTCTGTAAGTAATGAGCCACTGTCTGCTTGGCCTCCTCTTCATCTTTACAGGTTTTGCTCATGTTGGAACGCTGTACTTCATCGAAGAGTGCCTTAAACTTATCACCCAAGCCAAACTCAAGTATGGCGCCCGACAGCACATATTGCAAATCACACAAAGCATCGGCTACCTCCACAATGTCTTTATTCAAAATACCCACTTCTAATTCCTTCAATTCCTCTGCCAGGAGTGCTACACGCAGCTGACATCGGTTTTGAGCAGGAATAGTAGGCTCGGTTAAAATAGGATGCTTAAAGGTTTGATGAAATTCAGCTACTTGATTAAGGGCATCGGGTTGTTGCATGGGTAGTGGTGGATTGTGGTGTCTGAAACGTTCGAAGTGCCAATAACGTTAATGCCTTTGAAAATTAAAACTCCTTACATGACTCTGGCCATTAATTACAATGTTTTACCCTTCCCAATTTTACGATCGGTCAAATCGCAGAGTTCAAGTAGAAAAAATACTGTAATTTTGCTGGTATGAAATTCTTCAGGAAAGAATACACACTTCGCTTTTTAACGATCCTCTCGGGGATCGTATTCCTGAATTTGAGTTTTTTTCTGGCAGAGCTGAATGCTTTTGAATTCAATAAGAAAGACAAAGCCTTGTATGAAGCACTGGTGGCCTGTCTTTCAGGCATTAGTGAAGAAGAAAGAGATCCTTTGGGCGGAGAGTCCGGATCTGAAACCGAGTCACTTTCCAAGGAAGTAGTACTCTGCGCCATCTATCATCAACATGTGAGCGCTGGCTATTCGTTCACACTTTCTACCAATGGTTCTTCGCTGGCCCATTTTCCCTGCGATGGATCCCTTTCCAAAATTCACCAACCTCCCGAGTGTATTGCCTGATCGGATAGCCACTCGTTCACGATGGCTGTCTTCGATACGCCTCAGGTACTTAAATCCCTGAGAACTCTTTACCCTACTTTAATACACCAACCAGCAGCAGTTGTTAAACGCTTTGGTTCAATTAACATTTCAATTTTATAGATCATGCCAAAAAGTTATTCAGACATATTCGAAGGAAACAAGAAATGGGTTCAAGGAAAACTCAATCAAGATCCTGACTTCTTTAATCGCTTAAGCAAGGGACAAAAGCCACCCATCTTATGGATAGGTTGTTCCGATAGCCGTGTACCGGCAAACGAAATTACCGGAACAGATCCGGGTGATGTATTCGTACACCGCAACATTGCCAACATGGTTATTCATACCGACATGAGCATGTTGAGTGTACTCGATTATGCTGTGAATGTATTGGAAGTACGCCATGTGATTGTCTGCGGTCATTATGGTTGTGGTGGTGTGTTGGCCGCTATGGGACAAAAGCAATTCGGCTTAATCGACAATTGGCTGCGCCACATTAAAGACGTGTACAGAATTCACCACGAAGAACTTGATGCTATTAAAGATGAAACAACCCGTGGCAACCGCTTGGTGGAATTAAATGTACAAGAGCAAGTGTTCGATTTAACCAAGACTTCTATTATTCAAAATGCTTGGGACAATGGAAAATTCCTTCAGGTACATGGAATTGTGTATGACATCGCCAATGGTATCCTAAAAGACTTGGATGTTACCGTAGGTGACAATTCTGAACTGGAGGGTGTGTACAAACTCAATGGCAAGCGAAAAGTTATCGCTTAAGTACGTGTTAAATTTCTACTCGATCTCCTGTATTCATGTCACAAAAGAAACTGAATTTATTAGCGCATCTAAAAGCTGATTTCCCGGCCGGACTTGTAGTCTACCTCGTAGCATTGCCCCTTTGTTTGGGTGTGGCACTTGCGTCTACCGGTCGACCCGATCTCCTCTTCTCCGGTATTATTGCCGGAGTTGTGGGGGGAATCGTCATTGGTTTACTCAGCGGTTCTGCACTAGGGGTTTCCGGCCCTGCTGCTGGTCTGGTGGTTATTGTCTTTACTGCCATTGAAACCCTGGGTAGTTTTGAAGCTTTCTTACTCGCTGTATTTCTGGCGGGTATTATTCAAATTATTGCAGGCTTTTTACGAGCCGGTATTATTGGCTATTACTTTCCTTCTTCGGTGATTAAAGGCATGTTGACAGCCATTGGTATTACATTATTGTTAAAAGAAATCCCCCACGCCTTTGGGTACGATGAGGATTTTATGGGCGACTTTGCTTTTGAACAAAGCGATGGACACAATACCTTTTCTGAGTTGTACTATGCCGTACGCTATAGCAGTGCGGGGGCCATTATTATTTCTATTGTTTCCTTAGGACTACTCATACTTTTTGAGCGTCCCTTCATGAAAAGGATTCAGCTCTTTAAGTTTTTACCAGGTGCTTTGTTTGTGGTGTTGTTAGGTATCTTCCTCAATCTTTTTATGGGCTCTGTGGCGCCTGAGCTCGCCATGACAGGCAAGCATTTAGTACAGCTTCCCGTAGCGTCTAACATTTCAGAGTTCTTCAGCTTCTTTACCTTTCCCGATTTTACGGCTATCACCAATCCACAAGTATATGTAGTGGCTGCCACGCTCGCCATCGTGGCCAGCCTAGAGACTTTACTCTCTGTTGAGGCGACCGACAAGCTGGACCCACACAGAAGAAATACACCGACCAATCGTGAGCTCAGAGCGCAAGGTATAGGAAACATGGTTTCAGGACTCATCGGAGGGCTTCCGATCACTCAAGTAGTCGTGCGCAGTTCCGCCAACATCAATTCGGGAGGACAAACGAAAATGGGTACGATCATTCATGGCAGCATCTTACTCTTGTCGGCCATTCTCATTCCTGCGTATTTGAATTATATACCTTTGGCTTCACTGGCTGTTATCCTACTCATGGTGGGTTACAAACTGGCAAAGCCTTCACTCTTTGTGGGCATGTATAAACTAGGTTGGGATCAGTTTATTCCCTTTATCGTTACAGTGGGCGCGATTCTGGCAACAGACTTATTAAAGGGAATTATGATTGGTATGGTGGTAGCCATCTACTTTATCCTTCGCAAAAACTACAAGAACTCTTACTCTTACAAACAGGAAAAAAGTGAGAATGGTCATAAGATCACCATCACCTTGTCGGAGGAGGTAACCTTTATTAATAAGGGAAGCATTCAATACACACTTGCTCACATTCCAACCGATTCTCATGTTATTATTGATGGTTCACGCTCCAAGAATATCGATTTTGATGTGTTGGAAATCATTCAGGATTTCAAGCGCTTTACAGCCATTGATAAAAGAATCAAAGTAGAAACCATTGGTGTCCGCGAAGTGTCTGCAGTGGGTGCGCATTAGGCTGTTGCATCATACTTTTTAGCCCATCTATAGAAAGCGTATTATTTCAATACGCTTTCTATCTTTGCAGCCTATTGTACGTGTATGAATAAGAATTTTGTTGAAGAACTACGTTGGAGAGGCATGTTGCACGACATCATGCCTGGCACAGAAGAACAACTTGCTAAAGAAGTAACCAGCGGCTATATCGGTTTTGATCCTACAGCGGACTCCCTTCATATTGGACACCTGGCTCAAATCATGATTTTGCTCCATTTTCAGAAAGCAGGACATAAGCCTTTTGCTTTAGTGGGTGGAGCCACGGGCATGGTGGGAGATCCTTCCGGAAAATCTGCCGAACGAAATCTACTTTCAGAAGAAGTACTGAATCACAACATTGTGGGTGTCAAAAAGCAACTCTCCAATTTTTTGGAATTCGGTAGTGGTGCCAATGCTGCCGAAATGGTGAATAACTATGATTGGTTCAAGGAGTTTCGTTTCCTGGATTTTATCCGCGATGTAGGTAAACACATAACTGTTAACTACATGATGAGCAAGGACTCGGTGCAAAAGCGTTTAGAGTCTGGCTTGTCGTTTACGGAGTTCACCTACCAGCTGGTACAGGGTTATGATTTTTACTGGTTATACCAAAACAAAAATTGCAAGCTACAAATGGGTGGCTCCGACCAGTGGGGCAATATTGTGACCGGCACAGAACTCATTCGTAGAAAAGCGAATGGTGAAGCCTTTGCCCTTACCACCAAGTTGATTACTAAAGCAGATGGTACGAAGTTTGGAAAAACTGAAGGAGGTAATGTGTGGCTCGATCCTGAGAAAACCTCTCCTTACAAGTTTTATCAGTACTGGCTAAACGTGTCAGACGAAGATGCTGTCAACTTTATCAAAATCTTTACGATGCTAGGCAAAGAAGAAATTGATTCGTTGATTGCTGACCATTCACAAGCACCGCATTTACGCAAGTTGCAACAGACTCTAGCAAAGGACATCACCATTCGTGTTCACTCGGTACAGGATTATGAAGTAGCGCTAAAAGCTTCCTCTATTCTATTTGGCAACTCCACTACCGAAGACTTGGCGAGTCTGGATGAAAGCACCTTGCTCAATGTATTTGAAGGCGTTCCACAAGTTACCATAAGCAAAGAGGTGTACGCTTCAACGGCTACGGTAACCGATTTACTCAGCGAAGTTTCACAAGGCATCATTTTTACTTCCAAAGGGGAAGCACGTAAAATGATACAAGGAGGAGGTGTGAGCATTAACAAAGAAAAAGTGGTGGACACAAATGCCAAACCGACCTATACGCTTCTGCAAAACAAATACGTACTCGTACAAAAGGGTAAAAAGAATTACTATCTTATCTGTTTACAATAAAAAATAATTTAGTTAGTATTTTCCTCTGGAAAATAAGTTTACAGAGTTTAAGGGTTAGCGCACTATCCTTGCTGGTGATAAAATTAAAAAGGCCTCCCTATTTGATATAAGGAGGCCTTTTTCATATTACTAGTACAGTCTAAATCGGAGCGTTACAGAAATCAACTATATCGTTAACAGAATCTTCAAGTTCATCGATATAATCATCTACTTCATCTGCATCATACCCTGCATCATCTGCTTCCTCAATGATGAATTCACAGCTCTTGTTCTTTCTGTAGACTTCCAATAGTTCATTCAGAATATCTTCTACTTCATCACAATCACCAGCATTAAATGCATCATCTAAATCATCTGATAAATCTTCTACCTGATTCTCAACTGCATCGCAATCAATTTTGTCATCATCGTCCTTGTTACAAGAAACGAAAGCAAAAGACATCGCCAGCATCAGCATGGTAATGACTACTTTTCCTGAGTATAGTTTTTTCATAGTTTTAAAATTTAATGTAAAATACAAGGATGAAGCCTGTAAAACAATAAATCATCAAGGAAATTAAACTCACACATCGTTAACTCACCTCGAGGCTGGCGCAATCCTTTGATTCAAGCATTCATAAGGTTAGGTACAAATAGACATTTTTTACTACGAGTAATCGTCAGAATGCCAGCCCTTTAATGGGGTTAATTAGCTCATAAAAAAGAAACCGAAATCATTTTCATCAATTCATAAAAAAAAAGACCGCCTCAATTATGAAGCGGTCTATTTCTTTCTATAGGAAAGATTTATATGAATTAGACACAATCATCAATCAAAAGCTCAGCTAGCTCTTCCAGATCCTCAATGTAATCATCTATCTCATCTTCATCATATCCTCTGTCTTCAGCTTCCTCAATTACAAACTCGCAACTCCTACCTTTCTTGAGAACAGAAATATATTCGTTCAAAGCATCTTCTAAATCACCACAATCACCGCTATCAAAAGCATCATTGATATCATCATCCAGGTCTTCTAACTGATTTTCAATTGCATCGCAATCGAGTTTATCATCATCGTCCTTGTTACAAGAAACAAAAGCAAAAGACATCGCCAGCATTAGCATGGTGAGTACTAATTTCCCTGAGTATAGTTTTTTCATAGTTATAAATTTTAACTAAAATACTCTACAGCATTGTTTAAAACAACATCTCGTTTGAAAAAGGGAATCATTTGATATCCATTTTTAAGTGAAATACAATTACATACCCTGATTTAGGTATATGCGTTTAGAATAAACAAGGTTTAGGCAATCCTGAGAAACATTTGATCGCACATGCATAGGTG
>LNEN01000211.1 GCA_001464155.1 Cytophagales bacterium Ga0077538
CACTCACATTATATGCTGCTCCAATGCCCAATCCAATATTCATGGGAGATACATCATCTATATCTTCAGAATCACCATCTTCGTTCTTATACTTGGCAGAAGCATTGAATCCAATTTGAGGACCCACCAAAATGTTTAAGTTCTCTACAACAGTATAACGGAACAACACAGGAATGTTAATCATTGTGAATGCTGATATAAGGTCTTCTCCACCCACATCATCTACTCCTCCTTCAAAAGAGAGTAACAATTCAGGTTGAAGCGCCATTTTATCGGCTAATTCATACACCATAAATCCACCTAAGTTTACACTGAAGCGATTGTCAGACTTTTCAGTATCACCATCAACATCAGAATTGATCTTGGATAAGTTGATACCACCTTTTAATCCAAAGCTCATTTGTGCCATTGAGGCAGTAGCAAAAAATGCAACCGCAGCCATCGATAATAATAGTTTTTTCATACTATATGGTTAGTTTATTTGTTTCAAAAAAACACAATTCATTTCACGTATGCAATACCTGCATAGTTTAATTACTTACCCAGCTTGATAAGTTTAAAACCTACTGACAATTGGAACACCTGATTCTTAGCTTCAGGGCTGTTGGCAAAATCGTACACTTCGGAAAGGCCTAGATTGTAACGGGCATCTATGGTTAAACCAAAAGGCAAATCCCATCCTGCACCTAGGGCAAGGCTCACATCATTTCCTTTTAATTGATCCTTTACATCGGTCATGGTAGTGGTACCACTTGTTCCATTTACAAAGTTTTCCACTTCTGCTTTACTTACAAAGCCAATCTGAGGTCCTGCCTGAAGATTAAATCCTGCAGCCAAATACAGCTTCAATAAAATAGGAATGTTGATGTAATTAAAATTTGCTTCTAAATCTGTTCCGTTCACCTCTACCGTTGAACCTTGTTGTGAAAACAACAACTCAGGTTGAATTCCAATTTTTGTAAGCTTGAACAAAGCAAAGGCACCACCGTGAAAACCGGTGCGGTTTTTATAATTGGCTCCTGCACTTTCTTCGGCATTGATGCTGGCAAAGTTAGGCCCTGCCTTAATACCAATAGCCACCTGAGCTTGCGAATAGCCGGCAACAGATAGTGCCATCAAGAATGCTACTACTGCGATCTTTTTCATATTACTGGGTTTATTTGTTTAAAGTTACACAAAGGATTTTAACTAATGACAGCTGTCTTAGATGTTTAACGAAGCTAATAACGCATCATCTACTAGATTGGATTCAGTTAACCGAAGTTTAGTATTTATCTTTTGTTCGCGATCCACGGCAAATGTTGCATGCTCGTTGCGTGCCCAGGCCCTTCTGGCAATTCCATTATACACATCGAAATGCAGCATACTGATCAATTTCCGTTCAGCCTCCGCACTCCCATCCAATAACATGCCAAAACCTCCATTGATCACCTCTCCCCACCCTACTCCACCACCGTTGTGGATAGAAACCCAGGTTGCCCCACGGAAACTATCACCAATTACATTATGAATAGCCATGTCGGCTGTGAAGCGTGAACCATCATAAATATTAGAGGTTTCTCTGTACGGACTGTCCGTTCCTGACACATCGTGATGATCGCGTCCTAAAACGACCGCACCAATTTTTCCAGCTTTAATCGCATCGTTAAAAGCCTTCGCTATTTTCATTCTGCCCTCCGCATCGGCATAGAGTATGCGTGCCTTCGAGCCCACCACTAATTTATTCTGCTTTGCTTCTTTAATCCATTTGATGTTGTCTTTCAATTGGGGATGGATATCCGTTGGTGCGGAGCGTAAAATCTCTTCCAGTGTATCACCTGCTAATTGATCAGTAAAGTTCAGATCTTCTTGCTTACCAGAAGTGCACACCCAACGGAAGGGGCCAAAGCCATAATCGAAACACAAAGGCCCCATGATGTCCTGCACGTACGAGGGATATTTAAAATCAATACCATTGGCTGCCATCACATCCGCCCCGGCACGGGAGGCTTCTAATAGGAAGGCATTTGTGCTTGTTCACCGCACTGGCATGACGCACTAAGGTTTCCTGTATTTTCTTCTTAAAGAGTTCAGGATTGCTGGCCATTAAGGCATTGGATTCTTCATACGAGAGCCCAACCGGATAGTAGCCACCAGCCCACGGGTTGTGCAGGGAGGTCTGATCAGACCCTAAATCCACATACACATTGGCTGCATCAAATTTCTCCCACACATCCACAATATTTCCCTGATAGGCGATGGAAACTACTTCCTTGTTTGTTTTGGCTTCTTGCACCCGTTTCACCAATTGATCCAAATCACCAATCACCTCATCTACCCAGCCTTGTTCATGTCTTTTGTTGGTTGCCTTCGCGTTTACCTCGGCTACCACCGTGATACAACCTGCAATATTACCCGCTTTCGGTTGTGCACCACTCATGCCCCCCAGGCCGGAGGTGACAAAGAGTTTTCCCTCTAAGCCTTCTCCCTTTTTAGCGATCATGCGCCCGCCATTCAACACCGTAATGGTGGTGCCGTGTACAATGCCCTGTGGCCCAATGTACATGTACGAGCCGGCTGTCATTTGTCCGTATTGGGTTACGCCCAGTGCATTAAACTTCTCCCAATCATCTTGCTTGCAATAATTAGGGATCATCATACCATTGGTTACGACCACGCGAGGTGCTTCTTTGGATGAAGGGAATAAACCCATCGGATGACCGGAATACATGTGCAGCGTTTGTTCATCAGTCATTGTAGCCAGATACTTCATGGTGAGTAAGTACTGTGCCCAGTTCTGAAACACGGCTCCGTTACCTCCATAGGTAATCAGCTCGTGCGGATGTTGTGCCACTGCCGGATCTAAGTTGTTTTGAATCATCAGCATGATGGCCGCTGCTTGTTTCGATTGAGCCGGATACTCATCAATGGCGCGTGCTTTCATCTCATAGGTGGGACGAAAGCGATACATGTAAATGCGTCCATAGTCTTGCAACTCCTGAAAAAACTCTTTAGCGAGGACTGTGTGATGCTTCGGGTGAAAATAGCGAAGGGCATTGCGCACCGCCAACTTCTTTTCCTCTGCCGTTAGTATGTCTTTGCGCTTAGGGGCATGGTTGGCACTGCGATCATAAGCATGCAAGGCCGGCAAGACATCCGGTATACCCTGAAGAATCTGTTCCTTAAAACTAAGCGGGCTGTGTGCGGTCATAATCAGTCAATTGAAAATCGTTAGCAGTAAAATTGTCTTTGGTATACTGATAGCCAATGTCAAAAATCTCTTTGGCTTTGGAGATATCCAGCGGACTATAAGCGCCCAAGGCCGGAGGTTCAATCACCACATTGCAATCAGCCTTGCTGGCGGTAGAGTTTACGTTGATGGCCATCAGCAAGCTGCGCATGGTGACGTCTTTAGCATTCTTAAGATCAAACTTTTGTCCTACAGGATTGGTATGCACCCCGATGATGAAATCACAGGTACCAATAAGGGGGCGCACCGGTAAGTTATCCATGATGCCCCCATCGATGTAGACATTTCCCTGATACGTAACCGGACTAAACACCGCAGGAATACTGGAAGAGGCAATGATGGGAGTGATCAACTCTCCTTCTGAAAAGTAGACCACCTTGCCTAAACGTATTTCGGTAGCGGCAATAGTCAACGGTAGCTTTAAGGATTCAAACGAATTCTCGGGAAGGTATTTTTTCAATACTTCTTTAAAACCATCCAAGCTTAAGAAGCCAGTCCACGACCAGGCGGGTCGTACACTTTTTAAAATTCCCATGCCTGAGATAATGCTCAGCATTTCATCTGGCTTGTACCCATGTGCATAAAATGCACCCACAATAGAACCCGCACTCGTACCGGCAATGCGATCTACTTTCACGCCCATTTCTTCCAGCGCTTTTAACACACCAATGTGTGCAAAGCCTCGTGCCCCTCCTCCGGATAATGCGAGTCCAATTTTCATTCGCTATTCGTTAGCAGTTATCTGTTATCTGTTACTTGTTATCAGTTGTCCGTTGTCCGTTATTCGTTTTCAATTGTCCATTCTTATAATTCACCTAATGAAAACACGCGATCTAATCGTACTCCTTTTTCCGTGCGCTTCACTGTACAACATTCATTAACCGAATCGTGCTCTAGAAACAATACGTACTCTTTATCGGCTGCTTCATTGAGAAAACGTTCTTTCTCTTCCATGGTAATCAAGGGCCGTGTATCGTAGCCCATCACGTAAGGTAAGGGAATGTGTCCTGTGGAAGGAAGCAGATCCGCCATGTAGCAAATGGTTTTTCCTTTATACTCAATCTTCGGAATCATCATCTTATCGGTATGGCCGGAAGCATAGAAAATATCAAAAGGCAATTCACGATCCTTCACAAACTTCAAGTGTCCGCTCTCTTGCATCGGCAAGATGTTTTCTTTAATAAAGGAAGCTTTCTCGCGAGGATTGGGTTGTGTAGCCCATTGCCAGTGTTCTGTATTACTCCAGTACGTAGCATTCGGAAATACTAATTCCAATTTCTCTCCAGCATACTTTACGCCTCCTCCACAATGATCGAAGTGTAGATGGGTAAGAAACATATCGGTAACATCCTTCTCGGAGAAGCCGGCTTTGTTCAATGACTTGACTAAACTATCCTCGCCATGTAAATAATAATGACTGAAAAATTTAGCATCTTGTTTGTTGCCTATACCATTATCAATTAAAATTAATCTATTGCCTTCTTCAATTAACAAACAACGCATGGCCCAGGTACAGAGATTATTTTCATCCGGTACATTCGACTTTTGCCAAATACTTTTAGGTACTACGCCAAACATGGCGCCTCCATCAAGTTTAAAAAAGCCGGTATTGATGACGTGTAGTTTCATTTTACTAAATTCTATATTCAAACGAATAGATTCAAAAATGCACGAAAGAAAAAAGCTGCCCTTGTATAAAGACAGCCTTTTATTATTTCAGACCTCAAATTTCAAATTTAAGAGCATCGGTTTCATAACCTAATAAATGAAGACATCAAATCAAAAAATCACGTCATGCCGAATTCATTTCGGCATCTACTAAAAGTGGATGTAAGATGCCGAAACTAGTTCGGCATGACAGCCGTACCCAATGAAAATTGATTTTAAGATTACATAGGGTTACTCAAGTTTCAAATTTTAAACTATTCCTTCACCACTCCCATCGCACAGAACTTATCAATGCGTTTGGAAATGCGATCTTCGGGTGAGAGTTTATTCAACTCCTTAAAATTCTCCAGAATCACTTTCTTTACTTCTGCAGCAATCACTTTCAAATTCGTATGTGCACCACCCAGGGGTTCTTTCACAATGCCATCAATGAGTTTTAACGATAGCATGTCCTTACCTGTCAGCTTCAATACTTCAGCTGCTTGTTCTTTGTAATCCCAGCTTCTCCATAAAATTGATGAGCACGACTCGGGCGAAATAACCGAGTACCAGGTGTTCTCCAACATGAATACTTTATCGCCAATGGCAATGCCCAAGGCTCCACCCGAAGCACCCTCTCCAATCACAATACAAATCACCGGCACCTTCAGCATAAACATCTCCTTCAGGTTGCGGGCAATGGCTTCGCCTTGTCCACGCTCTTCGGCTTCGAGGCCGGGGAACGCACCAGGTGTATCTATAAACGTAATGATAGGCTTATTAAACTTTTCGGCCATCTTCATCAGGCGCAAGGCCTTGCGGTAGCCCTCCGGATTCGCCATACCAAAGTTGCGCATTTGGCGCTGCTTGGTATTGCGGCCTTTCTGCTGACCGATGATCATAAAGGTTTGTCCATCAATAGTTCCCAAACCACCAATCATGGCTTTATCATCGGCCACATTGCGGTCGCCATGCAGTTCGATAAAGTCAGTAGTAATTTCGTAGATGTAATCGAGTGTATACGGGCGATCGGGATGGCGGGATAATTGCACGCGCTGCCAGCCAGTGAGGTTGTCGAAAGTCTCTTTCTTTAAGTCCCCAATCTTCTTCTCTAAGGCTTTTACTGCGGCTTGCACTTCTTTATCGCTGTCCCCCGCCAGGGTCTTCATGTCTTCCAATTTTGATTCTAATTCGGCAATAGGTTTTTCAAAATCTAAGAGATTCATTGGGCTCTGCGCTTTAGATAAGGCGACAAAGTTAATAGTTTTTTAATATCCTGTTTTTTGGGTCAAAAAAGGGCTTTTTAGACTTTTAACCAACTGATAAACAGGTGTATAGAGAGTCCGCTGTAAAAGGTCTTTTTAAAGATGACGGTGTCTTTGGCCTCACCTGAACCATCCTGTGGAAGATTCAAAAACACCTATCCGTAACATACCTTGTTCAGGCCCTTTCCGGGCATGGACGGCCTTCACCCGAATGTGCTCGAAGCTTGCCAGAGTTTGAACGACCCCTATCCAAACTTCCCCAACGCGAACTATAATGCGAATGATGCTTGTTCAAACTTGAACGATGCTAGTTTACAGTTGAACGAAGGCTTTGCAAACTTTGCCGACACGCTTTTACACTTAACCAGCAGACATTCAAACTTCGCCAAGCCTAGTTTAACTTTCACCGGAACCTTTGCAAACTTGAATGATGTGTTTTTAACTTTTACCAGAGGGTTTTTACACCTGAACGATGCTTCGTAGAACGTGAACATGGGTAGCGACTCAGAAAGGGTGTAAAGTTCAGATGATGATTTCGCAGCGTAGCCATTGAACAAGCGGCCAGTGTAATAAAGGTCACAGAAAAATACCTGGAATGTTGCGAGCTTTGTACTTCAATTTTAACAACATGACAATTCAACTGACAACCGAGGAGTTTAAGAACAACGTTTTTAATTACGAAACCGATAAAGAATGGAAGTATAAAGGCACACTGCCGGCCATTATCGATTTTTATGCCGACTGGTGCGGTCCCTGTAAAATGGTAGCGCCTGTATTGGAGGAGTTAGGAAAAGAATACGAAGGAAAACTCATTATCTATAAAGTAGATACCGAAGCGGAGCAGGAATTATCTTCCGCTTTTGGTATTCGTAGCATTCCAAGCTTCTTGTTTATTCCTGCACAAGGTCAGCCAGCCATGCAGGCAGGCGCTCTGCCCAAGCATGTATTTAAGCAGGTGATTGAAGATCATTTAGTGGGTGAAAAGGCTTTTGCGGAATAAGCCTTGCTGTTAATTCATTTGAAGGGTAT
>LNEN01000212.1 GCA_001464155.1 Cytophagales bacterium Ga0077538
ACTTGAAAGCCCCATTGCTCTAACTGATGAATACTTTCTTCGTGCGAGTAGGTACCATTTTCTTCTCCCAGCAAATAGTATGTGTAGCAATTCAGCTTTCTTCTGGCAACCTCTGCCGAGTCTTGCATTTTTAAAGTACCGGAAGCTGTGTTGCGGGCATTTGCATATTTCTCTTCTCCCAGGTCTTCTTTCTCTTTATTAAGATTTTCGAAAACTTGTTTGGAAAGAAAAATCTCTCCGCGTACCTCAAAGCGTTTAGGAATATTTTTCGCTTGTATGCGAAGCGGAATGGAGCGAATTGTTTTTACGTTGGTAGTGACATCATCCCCCTGCACACCATCTCCTCGCGTTACCCCTTTTACCAAAAGCCCGTCTTCGTAAATAAGACTAATGGAAACCCCATCAAATTTCAGTTCACAAAAATATTCAAATGAAGCACCCTCCAGTCCTTTTGCAACGCGTGCGTCAAAATCTTTCAGTTCTTCAGGTGAGTAGGTATTGCCAAGCGATAGCATGGCATATTGATGCACGACTTGTTTGAACTCCTTGGTGATGGTGCCTCCCACGCGTTGGGTCGGTGAGTCTGCTTTTTTTAGTTCGGGAAATTGTTCTTCGAGTCCTTGCAGTTTTTTCAGCAATTGATCAAACTCGTAATCACTGATCTCCGATTTATTTTGCTGGTAGTAAAGTTCGTTGTGATGGTTGATCAGCTCGGTAAGACGTGCGATCTCTTTTTCAGCATCCGCAGCTTTCATACTTATTCAACTTCTAAACTTTCTAATACTTCTGCCAGGTGGTCATAGTCTTTCAGACCGGGGCTTTCTTCTTTTGACCCCGATAGCACAATACCATCGATGGCTTCATTATTTAACAAAGCGTGGATAGAAGAATCAACAGCATCCAAAAAGACCAGAACATTTTCCTTGACCGTACTGGTTTTAACCTGCGCATCCTTAACAATTACTGCATAAAGCATAAGATGACTTGGAATGGTTACGTCTTCAGAACTTTCGAGACGGAGCAATAGGGGTAGGGAGGTGTTGACAAAGCTGAGTTCTGCTGAACTCAGTTCCAGGTAATCAGGACGGTAGTTCTCCAGAATGGCGTTCAGCTGAAACCCAACCCCGTATGTCTTGGTAATCTTTTACCGGCAGGTAATTTTCCCGACTCTCTACAGTTACAAAGCCGAGCATATCTACATTCATACCAGCGCAGTAGCGTGCATCGCTCAGGTTGGTTATTTTTCCTACTTTAACAAGGGTTTTTAAAGGCATGGCCAAAGTTGAAAAGAAAAAATAACTTTGAGGATTATTAGTTTATAATTTGTTTGAATGAGAGCAAGCGTGGTTTTGGTTTTGAAAGGGGGACTTTTGCTTCTCTTTGCTTTACTTTTTCAGCAGTGTGAGGACGACACAGCGGATGGGGTTCGCTTGAAGGATCAGGAATACTTGCCCTTGTCCGTTGGTCTTTACCAGGTTTACCAGATTACTGAAACAATCTATGAAAATGGCCCGGAGGGAGAAACCATGCAGTACCAACTGAAAACGGAAATAGTTGACTCTCTGGCCGGGCCCAATGGTTTGTACACGTACGTGCTCCATCGCGAGACCCGCATGACGGCCAATGATCCCTGGATGATGAAGGATACGTGGTCAATTACCTTTTCTGACACGGAAGCAATTGTGCAGCAAGGCAACATTGCTTTTGTAAAACTAAAGTTGCCACTTTCCCTGGACCTTTTCTGGGATGGCAATCGTTACAATGCTCTTGGAGAAGAAACTTATACCGTAACGGCATTCGCACAACCTCTGTTGGTAGGAGATACGGAATTTGACGATGTTGTGGAGGTCACGCAAAACAATGAAGTGGATGAAATTGTTGGAAACGATGTTCGGAAAGAAGTGTATGCCAGAGGTGTTGGTCTAATCAGCCGAACGGAGGAGGTGATCACCTATTGCAGCAATTCTTCTTCGTGCATTGGGCGGCAAATTATTGAGCAGGGAAAAGTGAGTGAGCAGTACTTATTGGAGTATGGGAAAAAGTAGATTTTTTTTAATTGGATTGATGGTGATGTGTGTTGGCTTTACGCAGGCACAAGTAAACAGGTATATTGTTTTCTTTAAAGACAAAGCGAATTCCACCTACTCCACCACCCAACCATTAGCGTATTTGTCCCAGGCAGCTATCGACCGAAGAAGTAAAAATGAAGTACTCATTACCGAACAGGATTTCCCGGTCAATGCCTCCTACATTGAACAGGTAAAGCAGACAGGAGCACTGGTATTGCATAAGTCGAAATGGTTCAATGCTATTTTGATTCAAGGCGATCAAAGTATAATTCCTTCTATTGAGGCGCTTGCACCTGTGTTGAAAGTTGAATTAGTGGCACCGGGTCAATTAACGGGAGCCCGGGTAAATACTTCGTATCTAAGTACGCGAGCGAATAGTTCTACCAGCATCAAAACAGTTGCGCAACTCGATATGTTGGAACTGGATTCTATGCATGCCATGGGCCTGAAAGGTGAGGGGGTAAAGGTGGCCGTTTTTGATTCAGGATTTCCGAGCGTTAACACGGTAGCCGGCTTTTCTCACCTACAGGATAATATCCTGGACAGCTACAACTTTGTTAACAATAATTCCAATGTGTTTGTGAATGATGACCACGGCACGGAAGTATTATCCGTGATGGCCGGCTTTATTGCCGGAACCTTTACCGGAGGTGCCTACAATGCCGATTACCATTTATACATCACCGAAGATGTGCCGACAGAATACAGAATAGAAGAGTACAATTGGTTGTTTGCCGCAGAGCGGGCTGATAGTGTTGGGGTGGATGTGATCAATGCCTCCCTCGGCTACAATACATTTGATAATTCGCTGATGAATTATACGAAAGCACAATTGGACGGAAAGACGGCAGTGGTTACCCGGGCTGCACAGTTGGCTGCAGAGAAGGGAATTGTAGTGGTGGTAAGTGCTGGCAATGAAGGCAGTAACAGTTGGCAAACCATTACGCCACCAGCAGATGCATTCGATGTGATTGCGAGCGGTTCTGTCACATCCTCCGGTACGCGCAGCCCTTTTAGTTCTATTGGCCCCACGGTCGACAACCGCATTAAGCCTGATCTCTGCGCCATGGGCTCAGGTACTTTTGTCATTCGGTCCACAGGTACTACAGGCACTTCTTCGGGTACTTCAGTGGCCTCGCCTTTGCTGGCAAGTTTACTAACAGGCCTGGTGCAACGCTACGACACCTTGACAAGAGCCGAATTAATACACTTAGTGAAATCAACAGCCTCCTTGTCGGCAAATCCAAATTCTCAGTTGGGCTATGGCATTCCCAATTTTGCCAAGGCCCGGGCAAAAATGGAATTGATAACAGATTTGGAGAATCCATTGAGGGAGGTAAGATTTGATGTATTTCCTAACCCAGCCGATAGTGGCTTTGTGTACGTACAAGCCCGCGATTGGCAGCCCGGTAGACAGGTCTTGATTGAACTGGTGGACATGCAGGGGACAAGCCTTCAGCAAAGTAACTTTTCGCCTCTTCAAGCCTCTGATAAAGCCATTATCGACCTATCAAACATTCCGGCCGGGGTGTTAATGATCCGGATTACCTCCGCGAATCATTCCGATATTTTTAAGATTGTGAACGTGCGCTGAGTTTAAGATCTATCTTTGCCCAAATCTTATTGTATGAGCGTACTGGTTGCCCCCTCTTTGTTGGCCTCTGACTTTGCCAACCTTGAAAAAGAAGTGAAAATGCTGAATGAGAGCCAGGCTGACTGGCTGCACATCGACATCATGGACGGGGTATTTGTGCCTAATTTATCCTTCGGTATTCCGGTTACAGAAGCCATCAAGCGCCATGCGAAAAAACCATTGGATGTTCACCTGATGATTGTGGAGCCAGAAAAGTATGTAGAGGCTTTCCATAAGGCGGGTGCGGAGGTTATTTCAGTGCACATAGAAGCATGTAATCACTTACACAGAAATATTCAGCAGATAAAAGCGTTGGGATGTAAAGCAGGCGTGGCAGTAAATCCTCATACCTCGATTGCTCTCCTGGAGAATATCATTCAGGATATTGATGTGGTTTGCCTGATGTCTGTCAACCCCGGTTTTGGTGGACAAAAATTTATTGAGCGCACTTACGAAAAGGTGCGGGTATTGAAGGAAATGATCAGGACATCGGGGTCAAAGGCTTTGATAGAAATTGATGGTGGCGTAAACCAACACAACGCGAAGTCACTGATGGAGGCGGGAGCTGATGTATTGGTGGCAGGTAATTTTGTATTCAGCGCGGCCAATCCCAAAGAAGTGATTGCACAATTGAAGGCGATGTAGCTTCCGGATTGCCAGTTTGAGGCCCTAAATTTTCAAAAGGATCTCCAAAATTGGTTGAGAGCAACAGCTAAGGCTTACTTCTTAAGTATCAGGTAATTTCCTATTTTTATCGTTTAATCAGCTGACAATCTGAAATTAAGCAGTCTCATAGCGTCTTTAACGATCGTGTTGTTGATCTCTTTAGAGGGGATGGCACAATATGAGACCGAGAAACAGGCTACGGTTCCACTTGAGTATTTTTATATTAAAAGGGACCGCTCCTCTGTCAATGCCATTCTTAGCAAGTTTACAGTTGGCTTAAGCACAGGGGCTGGCATGTCCTTCTTTAAGCATTCGCTGGAGGGCTTCGGTATTCAGCAAAACCCAGGGGCACCCCCTCTAATTTTCTCTACCGGAGGCTATCCTCAATATTCCAATTGGTTCAATACATCCACCCGCGACACACTGGACGTTACGCCTTCTTCGTTTCTCGTAAGTTCCGATACGGCCAAACTGGGTTTTAAGGGTAAGGGATTCAACATCCCCTTAAAGGCTACCATTCATTTTGAATGGCAGCGCTATCGTATTGGAGGTGGGTATTCTTATGAGTACATGACTGTCGGCAATTTTAAGCCAACAAATTTTAAAGATCAGGTTTCGACCTTTTCTCCGGCCGCCCCCGGTGGCTTTATGAAAAAATACTTTGGCCTTTTTGGTGTTTCTGTATATCGTTATCAAAACTACCTCTTGGTTATTGATGGTCAAATCGGAGGTTTTAAACCTAGCAAGGCTTTTAATTTGGGTCAGATTCAAAAAGGAGTTTACTACAACCTCGGAGCAACAGTAGAGAAGGATTTGAGTGAATACCTCAAGGTCTTTGTTCGTCCGTCTTATGATATTAAAAGTTTTACACTAGCCATCCCGGAGACAGGTCAAACTATTAAACATCGTTTTCATGCCCTGTACGTAAAC
>LNEN01000213.1 GCA_001464155.1 Cytophagales bacterium Ga0077538
GGTTGGTACAACAGTGTAGCCTTTCAAAAGCAGGCAGAAAAAGCAGGGTTGTATGCGAAGAGAATTAATGGGGATGCCTTCTCGAATGACATAAAGAAAAAGACCATTGATTTGATCAAAGCCGATTTAGGTACGATTGATTTAGTAATCTATAGTTTGGCTTCACCCGTGCGTACGCATCCTACGACAGGGGTGATGCATCGCTCTGCGCTGAAACCGATTGGTCAGACTTTTTCTAATAAGACAGTTGATTTTCACACCGGTATCGTTTCGACTATTTCCATTGAACCTGCCAATGAAGAAGATATTGCCAATACCATTACCGTAATGGGTGGTGAAGATTGGGGCATGTGGATGGACGAGATGATGAAGGCGGGTGTGCTGAGCGAAGGAGCGATGACGGTTGCGTATTCGTACATCGGTCCTGGGTTAACAGAGGCCGTGTACCGCAAAGGAACCATCGGCAGAGCCAAGGATCATTTGGAAGCAAGTGCTGCTACCATTACTGAAAAGATGAAAGGCATTAAAGGGAAAGCCATTGTGTCGGTGAATAAAGCCCTAGTAACACAGGCAAGTTCGGCCATACCGGTTATTCCTTTGTACATCTCTTTGTTGTATAAAATAATGAAAGCGAAGAACATACACGAAGGGTGCATTGAACAAATGCAGCGTTTGTTTGCGGATCGCTTGTTTGGTTCAGGCGCTATCCCGACAGACGATAAAGGAAGAATTCGGGTAGACGATTGGGAAATGCGTGAAGATGTGCAGAAGGAAGTAGCTGTCTTGTGGGAACAAGCTACAACCGAAACCCTTCCCGCCATTGGCGACCTAGCTGGATACAAAACAGAGTTTTTAAATCTTTTCGGATTTGCCGTACCGGGTGTGGACTACACAGCCGATGTGAATGAGAATGTTTCTATGTCGGGACTCGTGGTGTAGTTGTGAGTTATCAGTTGTCAGTTAATAGTTATTGGAGTTCTTTCAACAACTATTAACTGATAATTTTTTCAGCGGGCTTTTTCTGTCAAGGTTATACCGGGTATCAAATTCTGTTCTGACGCAAGTGTCTCAAGTCATTTTTCACCTCTGCATCTATTTCTGATTTAACATCCATCTGATTAATTCCTCGTTATCGACAATACTCCAGGAATGCGGATGTCGTCTATTGTCCGGCTTTCTGTATCCCTTGTTTTCGGTGGTTAGTAAGACTGCGTTTTTGTTTCCTAGTTTAGTCAACTCATTAATCATTGCAGAGGCATCAAGCGCATTCATTCCAGACAGATCTCCACCCCGTTCCTTCATCCACCACTGTATATCGGGTTCTGTATAAATTCTTACGGGTGTATTTATCAGATTTTTAATAGCCGTTTGATTGGCATCCGTAAATGAATAGGGGGATAGTTTATAAAAATTAGCACGGGCCGTTTCAGGATTCCCTTTCATCTCTTTTTCAATTTTAGCGATCATGAAAACAGCTTCTTCACTCGGTTTTGCTTGAACAGTAAGTCGTATATCTCGTTTTCTTGAATAGTAAAATCTTTCAAAATCAAGCGGAGGATCAATGGCAAAGACTGCCGTGGGCTTTTGACGATAGTTTTCCTGGTTGGCTAATTCTGCAAACTTTACAGCACAACTCCCTCCAATAGAAAATCCGCCTACGAACAATCTTTTCTCGGCTAGTTTATACTTGTTAGTTACCTCAGCAAGAATAGTAGTAAACGATTGCTGACTCACACTATCAATACCGAATGAAAGTACACCTGTAGTGAAGGTTGGAATGATTGTAAGAATTCCGTTTTGTGAGGCCAGCTTTGGTAAGTTCGTTTGAATCAAAACATCTTGTGCGGTTTGCCCCAATCCCGGAATTAGGAAGAGAAACCCTGTGTAGGGAATCTTTTCAGGATAAATAGCTGTATAACAATTAGACGTACTATCTTTTTTGTCGAGGTACACCTTCTCTATTTTCTGTCCGTACACAGTTGACAAAAACAAAAGGGATAGTATCGTTGCAATAATTTTTCTCATTCTACGTATTGGCCTACTGAAGTAACGGCTATTGTCTTAACTGATTTTTTTAATGCATCCTTCCTAACCAGCATCTATGGTTACTTCCAAATAACTTTTAGCTGATAATTACTAACTAATAAACTACTTCCCTGGATTGTATTTCTTCACGGCCCGTGCCTCTACATCTTCTTTATAGTAGGCCACGTCTTTAAAATTTCTATCGGCATAGCGCTGCGCCTGATCCATAAAGTGCGGTGACGAAGGATTGCCACTTTGTCCTCCAGCTAAAATGCTTTTTGCTTTTACTTTTTCGCCAAACTCTACCACGGCTACAAAGCTGTTTCCATAGGTACCATAGTAGCGCTTGGTGTCTTGCTTACCGCGCACACCGAAAGAGGCGAGAGCGCCCCAATTGCCCGAACCATACCCAATCGCAATACTTGGCTGCGTGTCATCAAATTGTTGTGCGATGGCACCATCCAATCGTTGCAATCGGCAAATCTCTCCCCAAGGAGTGTCCCATCTTCCAAAATCGTTGGTGATTTTTTCTACGGCTTCTTTAAAAAATTGAAGACGTTCTTCATGTGGCGTTGCTGTTCCAAAATAATTGACGCGTTCCATCATGGAGAGTCCTTCTGGGCGTGGACCTTTTTGCAGGTAGGTGGTGATGTAGTAATGCGCCAGCGACATGGCGATGGATTCTTTTGATGTGCGATTGTCCCAGGTGCGGAGTACTTCAATGGCTGGTTTCAGCTCGCGGTATTTTTGTCCGGAGGCATCATAGGCTTTCACTAAACCTGGGATGAGTATTTCAAAAGCAGGCAAATAAGAATCGTAGGCAGTGGCCAAGAGCGAGTCCAGTGTATAGCCACTTCTGCCAGTCAACACGCGAATGGCGTGAACACCCCGAAAATTTTCCGGTTCAGTAGCCATGTAGTAAGGATAGTCTTCTTTTCTGGGACTGAATTCTAAGGCAGAGGTAAAAGGAGTGGAATTACAATTTTGTATCCAGCCATTTCCTGGATTTAATAAATGGATACTCTCGTCTACCGTGTGTAGTCTTTGCCAGTCCGTGGCTGGATTGCTACCGTCAACTGGCTCTGCATAGTTGAAGCTTGTATCACGCTTAGGGATGAAGTTGCCTTGAAAGAAAGCGATGTTTCCATCGGCATCGGCATACACGGTGTTGTTGGATGAATTGGTTTTAAAATCCATCATCTTTTTAAACTCTTCATACGAGGTAGTTTTGGTACGGATGAAGGCCTGTTGCAAGGCTTGCGAAGGATTCCACAGCATGGCGGTCGCCATCCACTGGTTGCCGAGTCCTTCTGTAATCGCACCGTGGTGTGTTCGATAGACAGGGAATTGCTTTTCCAGGAGTGCACTGTCTTTTTTATACGAAATGTTAATCGTGTATTTTTCTACAGGACGTAGTTCTTCTCCATATTTATAGAAAAGGGTATTATCTTTTTCTTCGATCGTTTCGATAAACTCATCCACCACATCTGTATAAGAAGAAGTGTGCATCCATCCATTTTTCTCATTGAAGCCCTGGTAGATAAAAAATTGTCCCCAGGTGACAGCACCATACGCATTAAGGCCCTCTTCACTTACTACGTGTACTTCTCCTCTGAAATAGAAGGAAGTATGTGGATTGATCAATAACATGGCATTTCCACTTTGCGTGAGCTTGCCTGAAATGGCAAAACCATTCGAGCCCTGCGGTTCATCCAATTCTGTTTCAATTTCATGGTCAAAGGCAGTCGCTTGATTTAACGTAGTAGAGTCAGTACCTTTTTGCAGTTGTGTATAGAAAGCTTCTAACTTTTCCAGGGAGATGGACTCGAGATCGCCACCAATACTGCCTTCACTAAAGTACATGGGCATCCAGGGTTCAAAGCGAGTCAGCAAGGCAGGCTTTACTTCCGGATGAGTGTGTAGATAATAGTTAATGCCATCGGCAAAAGCATTGCATAGTTTTTTCAACCAGTCCGGACTTTTTTCATACTGTTCGATTGCTTCCGCTTGTGTCATGAAGAGTCTGGCGCGTACATCGCTGTAGAGTTGTTTTTCGCCCTCTACTTCTGCCAGCAGACCGATAGCCCATAAGTAGTTTCGCTCCACCCGAGGGAAGTCATCTTCACATTGTGCATACAACATACCAAAAACTGCATCGGCATCTGTTTTTCCATAAATGTGTGGAACACCAAAGTCATCTCGATAAATGGTAGTGTTGGCCGCATGGGTCTGCCAGCGATCCAGTTCTGAATTTTTTGTTGTGCAAGCAACAGAAAGTACAAGGAGGAAACAGAATAGGATTCTCATGGTCTGGGTAATTTGAACTTTAAGATACTCGTTAGCCCTCTTCTTTGACTACCATTTATCAAATTTTATTGGGCTATGCTTCCAAAATTTCCATTGAAATAAACCACCTAGACACATAGAGAACATAGTTTTATCTATGTGTCCTATGTTTCTAAGTGGTAAAATCTACACGGGTTTACGTTTTCTTTTGATCAAATCGGATTTTCAACTGATAAAAATCATACTTCATTCTAATCCGCATCAGTTTGCTAACTTAGAGGTAACCGTAGTTTTACCACATTAATAACGTAAGTCCAACCTTGCCTATGGAACTCGAAAAATTTAGTTACGACAATAAGATTGTCAAAGCCTTTATTATTGCTACTGTCGTCTTCGGACTAGTGGGCATGTTAGTGGGGCTTACCATCGCCTTACAATTAGTATGGCCGATTTTCAACTTTGATTTGCAGTACACCACCTTCGGTCGTATTCGCCCTCTGCACACCAATGCCATCATCTTTGCTTTCGTGGGCAATGCCATGTTTGCGGGTGTGTATTACTCCATGCAGCGTTTGTTAAAAACGCGCATGTTCAACGATACGTTGAGTTGGATTAATTTCTGGGGATGGCAAACTATTATTTTGGCCGCTGCCATTACCCTGCCTTTGGGAATGACCACTTCCAAAGAATATGCAGAATTGGAATGGCCGATTGATATCGCCATTACCCTAATCTGGGTAGTGTTTGGTATCAACATGATTGGTACCATTCTGAAACGAAGAGAGCAACACATGTACGTAGCCATCTGGTTCTACATCGCCACCTTCGTTACAGTGGCGGTCTTGCACGTAGTCAACTCTTTTGAAATGCCTGTCACTCTTTTTAAGAGTTATTCTTTTTATGCCGGTGTACAGGATGCCTTGGTGCAATGGTGGTATGGACACAATGCGGTGGCCTTCTTCTTAACAACGCCTTTCCTCGGATTGATGTATTACTACTTGCCGAAGGCGGCTAATCGTCCGGTGTATTCCTATCGCTTATCGATTATTCACTTCTGGTCACTGATTTTTATTTACATCTGGGCAGGCCCTCACCACTTGTTGTATTCTACCTTACCCGATTGGGCACAAAGCTTAGGCGTTGTCTTTTCGATTATGCTGATTGCTCCTTCCTGGGGTGGTATGTTGAATGGTTTGTTAACCTTGCGTGGTGCCTGGGATCGTGTAAGAGAAGATGTCGTATTGAAGTTTTTTGTAGTAGCCGTTACTGCATACGGTATGGCTACGCTGGAAGGCCCGCTGCTCTCCTTAAAGAATATTAATGCCATTGCTCACTTTACCGATTGGATTGTCGCGCACGTACACGTAGGCGGTTTAGGCTGGAACGGCTTTATGATCTTTGGTATGTTGTACTGGTTGGTTCCTAAAATGTGGGATACTAAAATCTATTCCAACAAACTGGCTAACCTTCACTTCTGGTTAGGTACACTGGGTATCATTTTCTATGCCCTGCCGATGTACATCTCGGGCGTGGTGCAAAGCTTAATGTGGAAAGAATTTAATGCAGAAGGTTTCTTAGTGTATAAGAACTTCCTGGAAACAACGGTTCAGATTCTGCCGCTGCACATGTTACGCGCCACCGGTGGTGCCCTCTATTTAACAGGGGCTATCATTATGACCTACAATTTGATTAAGACTGCTTATGCTGGTAAGTTCATTGCGAACGAAGATGCAGAAGCAGCTCCGTTGACAACAGCAGCCCATGGCGGCACCGGTTGGCATGCGGTATTGGAGCGCAAACCCCTCGTGTTTACAACCCTAGCCTTAGTGGCGATCTTAATCGGTGGTGCCATCGAAATGGTTCCTACTTTCTTGATCAAGTCGAACGTACCTACGATAGCGAGTGTAAAACCGTATACTCCGCTGGAATTACATGGAAGAGATATTTACATCCGCGAAGGCTGCGTGAACTGTCACTCACAATTGGTTCGCCCGTTCCGCTCTGAAACAGAACGCTATGGGGAGTATTCTAAATCCGGTGAGTATGTGTATGATCATCCTTTCTTATGGGGTTCAAAGCGCACAGGTCCGGACTTGCAACGCATTGGAGGAAAGTACAATGACTCCTGGCATTATTACCACATGTACGACCCAGGTTCTGTTTCCGCAGGTTCGATCATGCCGTCTTATCCCTGGTTATTTGAGCAGGTAATTGATAAGGATGGAACAGCTGGTAAGATCAGCGCCCTCCGCACCATTGGTGTGCCGTATGCAGAAGGATTTGAAGAAGTAGCCAATGCCGATATGGACAAACAAGCTGCACGCATTGTAGAGAACCTTCAACTAGAAGGAATCGAAGTAGTGCCGGATGCAGAGATTATTGCCTTGATCGCTTACCTGCAACGTTTGGGTACGGATATTAAAGTGAAAGACGCAGGTGTTGTTGCTAACCAATAAAGAGAATTGTTATGTATAAGAACATCCTTCAAAGCATCGATAACATCGCCATCTGGCCGCTTATCTCTTTTGTCATCTTCTTTCTCTTCTTTTTGATTTTACTCTGGTGGACTTTTACTGTGAATAAAAAATTCATTGACCACATGAGTAACATGCCGATCGAAGAGGCTACCCTTAACCCAACCACCACTGGTCATGAAAAATAGAATCCTTTTCCTCTTCACCTTGCTGCTACCGCTGGGAGCGATGGCGCAAGACGCAGCACCTGCTAAAACATTCTGGGATGACCCCATCAATCATCCCATGACACCTTTTTATGCCCTGATGGTGTTGGTAGGCGTGGTGACAGTATTGGTTTTTGTGGTGGCGATTATGCTCTTGCAAGTGCTCAATACCTTTGTGGAGAAAGCAGCACAAGAAAAAGCTGCGGCACTGGGTATCGCTTATGTGAAAGAACCAAGCTGGTGGACCAAGTTAGATCGTAAATTGACGAATGCAGTGCCCATGGAGAAGGAGGCTACGGTAATGCTTGATCATAACTATGATGGCATACGGGAGCTTGACAATCATTTACCACCGTGGTGGAAGTGGTTATTCTATGGAACCATTGTGTGGGGAGTGATTTATTTTGTGGTATACCATGTTACCGATAACGCACCGCTTCAAGAGCAAGAGTATGAAAACGAAGTAGCCATGGCGGATGCGCAATTAAAGAAACTGAGAGCGGCACAACCGGTGGCTTCTATAGATGAAGAAGCCTTAGCCTACACCAACGATGCAGCACTCATCAGTAAAGGACAAGCCATCTATAAGAGCAATTGTGCTTCGTGTCATAAAGACAATGGTGAAGGAGGTATTGGCCCTAACTTGACGGACGAATATTGGTTGCACGGAGGAAGTATTAAGAACATCTATGCTACTGTGAAAAATGGTGTGCCCGACAAGGGTATGATTTCCTGGAGTGCCATTTTGAAACCAGAAGAAATGCGTGATGTGTCCTTCTTCATTATGAGCATTCGGGGTACCAATCCTGCCAACCCGAAGGCACCGCAAGGTACCGTGTGGAAGGATACAGAAGTGAAGACAGAAAGTGTAAAAGTTGATTCTGTGCAGGCGCAAGCCGGCATGTAACTAGATCCATGAAGAATACTGAGCAGCTCTATCAATACGATGAAGAATTTCGCAATTCGATCGGAACAGTAGATGAGAAAGGAAAAAGAGTTTGGGTATTTCCTAAAATGCCGAAAGGATGGTTTCATAATAAACGTGTAATCGTCACTACGGTACTGCTCACTATTTTTTTTGCGGGGCCTTTCATCCGCATTCACGGCCAGCCCTTCATGCTCTTCAATATTTTTGAGCGTAAGTTCATTGTATTCGGGCAGGTATTCTGGCCACAGGACTTTGTCTTGCTGGCCATTACCCTCATTACCTTCTTTGTCTTTGTTATTCTCTTCACGGTAGTCTTTGGTCGTGTATGGTGTGGTTGGGCGTGCCCGCAAACACTCTTCATGGAAATGGTGTACCGAAAGATTGAATACTGGATTGAAGGTGATGCCAATCAACAGCGCAAGTTAGCGGCCGCACCCTGGACACAGGAGAAAATACTGAAGAAGGGAAGTAAGCAATTTATTTTTGTGTTGATAGCGGTACTGATTGCCCATACATCCATGGCCTACCTCATTGGCATGGATCAGGTGATTGAGATCGTACAACAACCACCGACAGAAAACCTGGCTGGTTTTCTGGGACTCGTAGGCTTCACGGGTATTTTCTATTTTGTATTTGCCTGGTTTCGCGAGCAAGCCTGTATTGTGGTTTGTCCGTATGGACGATTGCAAGGTGTCTTGTTGAGCAAAGACTCTATTGTAGTGGCCTATGATTGGTTGCGTGGGGAACCTCGTGGCAAATTGAAGAAGCACGAGGTACAGGAGGGTAAGGGCGATTGTATTGATTGTAAACTTTGTGTGCACGTATGTCCAACCAATATTGATATACGAAACGGTACACAACTGGAGTGTGTAAACTGCACTGCCTGCATTGATGCCTGCGATGATGTGATGGTGAAGATCGATAAGCCCAAAGGCTTGATTCGATTTGCTTCGTACAATTCTATTGTGGACAAGGTTGAAAAGTTATGGACACCACGCGTGCGTGGCTATACCATAGTGCTTATTGCTTTGTTGACTTTGCTTAGCTTCTTAGTCTTTACCCGTTCTTCTATCGAGACTACACTATTGAAAGTACCCGGAACACTTTTTCAAAAGGGAGACCAGGGAGAAATCAACAATCTTTATAATATAGAGTTTGTTAATAAATCATTTGATAGAAAGGAATTAGAAATCAAGTTGGTTTCACCGGAAGGTGCTACCTTCGAATTGATTGGCGAGCCAGGCATTGTATTAGCACCAGAGGCTTTTGTAAAGCGGGTATTGATCATCAAAATTCCGGCTGAGCGAATTACTGTTGCTAAAACTTCAGTGGTACTAGAGGTGTGGGAAGGTGATGAAAAACTAGAGACTGTGAAGTCCAAGTTTATTGGTCCTGTTAGCAAGTCAAAGCGATAGAGGAAGCGATTGTTTTTGATGTTGGTTAAGTTGAAAGTTGAAATAAAAATCTGAAAGCGATATGAATTGGGGAAAGTGGATTGCCGTAGCCTTTGTTTCTTTTGCTGTATTCATCGGTGTGTTAGTAACCGTGTGCATGCGGGAAGATGTAAGCCTGGTATCGAAAAAATACTATGAAGAGGACTTACAATTTCAACAACAATTCGATCAGTCAACCAATGCACAAGCCCTGGCCGTCAAGCCGGCCGTGCAAATCAATGACCAGACGTTAACACTCTCGTACCGCAATTTCCAACAAATCGAGGAGGGCACGATCACGTTGATGCGCCCTTCCGATGCTACCTTGGATCATGTGTTTAAAGTATCACAACAGCAGGATACCCTTCAACATTTTACGTTAACCGACCTGACGAAAGGTTTGTATAAAGTGCGCGTCCAATGGAAAGAAGGGGAGAAGGAATTTAGAATAGACAAGACCATTGTGATATGATGTGGACAGCCTTGTTGATGGGAATGGGAGGAAGCCTTCACTGCGCAGGTATGTGCAGTCCGTTAGCGCTTTCGGTCACCACCTTCAACAAACGCGTTTTGCTCAATCGTCTTCTTTATAATAGCGGAAGAATTTTTGTGTATGGTTTGATGGGGGCGGTAGTAGCATCTGTAGGGTCGCTATTTGATTTCGCTGCTTTTCAGAATATACTTTCTATTAGCTTGGGTACACTGCTTATTTTAATTGGCTTGGGCACCCTATCTACTGTGCGGATTCCGGTGTTAACTACCTTAGTAAACCGACTGGTACTTTTTATCAAGAAGCGTTTTTCATCCTTGATGCAGCGTAAGAACTATGGAGCCTTGTGGTTCATGGGTATGCTCAATGGTATTTTGCCTTGTGGACTAACGTACCTGACTGTATCCTATACCCTTACTTTGAATTCTGCCCTGGAGGGATTCCTATTTATGATCTTGTTTGGCTTGGGTACGTTTCCGGTTATGATCGGCTTGCCCTATGTGGTACAGTTTTTCGGAAAGTATGTTCGCGTGTCTTTCTCAAGACTCACTACCATCCTCATGATCAGTGTGGGTGTATTATTAATTGGAAGAACTTTGCTTACCCACCAACATCCCGTTGATGCGCAGAATCTTTCAACTAGTGAACCCGTAATTTGTAGGTAGAATTACCTGCGCGCTACACTCCAGCGCACTACCTGCTCCAATTTACCCGGCTGTTTGATCGCAATCTTTCCGCTGATAATATCAATCAAGCCTTCATCTTTGAAATCAGAAAGTACACGGATCACCGATTCGGTAGCAGTACCCACCATTTTCGCCAGGTCTTCGCGGGCAATGGCCAACGTTGCATCACTGGTTTTGAGAGAATGAAGTTTCAATAGGGCCTCAGCTGTACGTTGACGAATGGAATTGTAGGCCAGGTGCAGAAGTTGTGTTTCTTTCTCTTTTACTTTGCTGCAAAGGAGTGTGATAAAGCTTTTGGCAATGTCCACATGTCCATAAATAATGGTAAGAAAGTCAGACTTCGGAATGAGGTTAAGTTCAGTATCCTCCAGCGCTATGGCTGATTCTGTATAGGGCTCAGCCTGTAGGATGGCCTCAAAGCCAAAAAAGTCACCTGCTTTATGCACACTCACAATCAGTTCTTTTCCATCCGGATGTGCTTTGAATACTTTTACCTGTCCGGTTTTAACAAAATAGAGCGATGACGGAACCTCACCCTCATCAAAAATGATGGCCTTTTTCTTATAGCTTTTTTGCTTTTGGTCTTTCATCAGGTCTTCGATGTGCAAAACTTTCTTGACATCAGAAATGAAAGAATGAAGACCCGCTTCCGTATTGTCATAGTTCTGCAACATGAGTTCCCGCTTGCGCAAGCGTGTCTCTATGGCATTGAGTAAGTCTGTATCATCGAAAGGTTTCGTCAGGTAGTCATCTGCACCGAGGGTCATCCCTTTGCGCATGTCAGTTTTTTCCGCTTTGGCCGTTAGAAAAATGAAAGGAATGGAAGCTGTCTCCGGATTCTTATTCAGGATGTGCAAGACTCCATACCCATCTAGTTCTGGCATCATGATGTCGCAAATGATGAGGTCTGGATTTTCGGATTGTGCCTTTTCTACACCTACTTTACCGTTGGGGGCCGTAGTAACTGCATACCCGGCAAGAGATAAGATCTCAGCCGTATTTTCGCGTACATCGGTGTTGTCTTCTATTAAGAGAATTTTTTTCATATCGGTTAAAGAGGAATGGTAATAGTAAAAGTACTGCCAGCGCCTTGCTTGCTGGTGAAGTTCAAGGTTCCGTTTAAAAGTTCAACATACCGCTTTACGATGTGTAGTCCAAGTCCGGTGCCCTGAATATTCGTAGCATTGCTGGCTCGGAAGAAGCGGTCAAACAAATGTTTCAGGTCTTCTTCGGGTATACCAATACCCTGATCCTGTACCGATAGGGTAAGTTGATTGTCCTTAATGCCAGAATTTAGGTAGATAGTTTGCTCCGAGTACTTGCTGGCATTGGAGAGCAGATTAAAAAGAATGTTACGCAAAATTCTGGGGTCGGTACGAATTACTTCCGTTTGTGGTACAGAAATGGAAAGCTTCTGATTTTCTTTTAGGGAAGGGTGAATATCTTCCGCTATTTCTTGCAAAAATTCTTGTAAAGAAAAACTTTCGATGATCACGTCTATTTTTCCTTCCTCTAGTTTCCCCAACGACAGGAAGTCGTTCAGGATGGCCGTGAGGTGGTTCACGGAAGTCTTGATCCGTTGAATGTGCTTGTCTTGTTTCTCAATTTCACCCCGCTCTTTATACTGTTGAATTAAGGAGGTAGAACTCAGAACAGTACTGAGGGGTGTTCTGAACTCATGCGAAGCGATGGAAACGAATTTGGATTTAAGTTCATTCAATTCCCGTTCGCGAGCCAATGATTTGAGTACTTCTTGTTCTGCTTTTTTGCGCTCGATTACTTCTTCTTCCAGTTTTTCTACCAGCCGGTTCAGCGCTTCGGTTCGTGACTCCACCTTCCGTTCCAGCTCCGTAGCATAGACAATCAGTTGCTCTTCACTTTGTTTCAACGCATTCTCTGCTTTTTTGCGTTGGGTGATGTCTATAATAAAGGCCATCACCAAAAAAGTATTATTCGATTCGGTATGACTCAAACGGACTTCTACCGGAAACTCGGTACCATCTTTCCGCAAGGCCATCAGGTCGCGGCCAATACCCATGCTGCGAGGCGTAGGATTCTTGTGGAACTGGTCGCTGTAATGGTGGTGTTGTTCTCGTATGTTCTTGGGAATCAGGTTTTCCATCGGCTTTCCGATCAGCTCCCCCTTTGCGTAGCCAAAAATTCTTTCAGAGGAAGGGTTGGCCTCTACAATTGTTCCTGACTTATCAACAATGACGATGCCCTCGGTAGATCCCTTAAAAATTTCCTGAAAACGAATGGAGGCATCTTCAATCATGCTGAAATTTACGATCAAATAGCGAATGACGAAAGTCATATTTTTTGTTGAGGAAAGTCCACACCCCACCAGCGCCTGATCCCGTATGTTAGCAGTGTGAAAGGTAGCGACAAATTAGTACTGTGCATGATTGATTTCTCCCCCAATACTCAAAAGGTGTTGCAATGGGCCGCGGAAGATGCTCTGAAAGATCATGCCGAATTACTCGTAGTGTATCCGTATAGACTGAAAGCTCAGAAGGATAGCGACCAAAAAATTGTGCTGAAGAAGCAGCTGGAGCAACAAGCCTATCATAATTTTGCTCAGCTAAAGTCCTCTCTCCCGGTACTAGATTTGGTGCCTCATACGTTTAGTCCGGAAGTTGGCTTTGAAACCGATCGGTTGGAAGCCCATATGCAAAAGCAACCCATCTCTCTGATGGTTCTCAGCAGTGATATTGCCAAAGTAGGAGAATTACACAACGAATGGGATGAATTCATGTCTCGCATGACCGTTCCGGTTGTCCTCATACCGTAGGTGTTCTATCTATAAAAGTTTTATGTATATTTAATGTCTACAAACCATTAAAAGGAGTATATGAAAAAAATTCTTGTACCTACTGATTTCTCGAAAACCGCTCAAATAGCCATTGATGTGGCGCGTGATATCGCTAAGAAATCCGGAGCCACTCTTATTCTTCTCCATGTTATTGAAGAAACTTCTTCGGATGCCGGATCCTTTAGTGTGACCGGTTCAATGAACCTGGAGGGTGATATGGAGGACCGCTTATTCATGTTAAAAATGATTGAGCGCGCTAAAAAGCAAATGGAAAAGACGGTAACGGATCCTCGTTTGGAAGGAGTGAAGGTAAAACGTGAATTGCGTATTGGCTCTCCTTTTCATGGAATGACTACCATTATTGCGGAGCATAAAGTGGATTTGGTTGTAATGGGAACTTCTGGAAGAAGTGATATTGAGAGCATGGTGATTGGTTCCAACACTGAAAAAGTGGTGAGACATGCTGCTTGCCCGGTGCTAACTGTGAACAAGCGCCCTTCTTCTCCTAACTTTAAAGACATCGTATACGCAACAGGCTTGAATAAAGACGAAGAGGTTTTCTCTCGTTTTGTAAAGAAGGCTCAGGAGATGTATGATTCAACCGTTCACCTGGTGCGCATCAACACGCCTGGTAATTTTCAGCGCGATGTGGTAGCTCGTCAAGCCATGGAAGAATTTGCGATGAGACTCCGCCTGCAGAAATTTACGATCAACATCTTCAATGATTTAAGTGAAGAAGAAGGAATTATCTATTTTGCTGATAGCGTGGGGGCTGACATGATTGCCATGGCAACACACGGCCGCACTGGCTTTGCGCACGTATTGGCTGGAAGTATTGCCGAGGATGTAGTGGGTCATAGCAAGCGCCCTGTGCTCACTTTCGTTACCAAGCATAAAAAGAAATAAGTGATTCCGCTTGGCGGAAAGAATTATACGTGAGATTTTGCAAACCCTGTTTTGATGGAATTCAAAGCAGGGTTTTTCATTAATGAAGAATTACTATTCTATACTAGGTGTCTCTTCTGCTGCCCATGCTGCAGATATTAAACGTGCGTATCGCAGACTGGCTCTGCAATACCATCCGGATAAAAATCCTGATGCATCAGCCGAGCAGTTCTTTAAAGAAGTGAATGAAGCCTATGAAGTGTTGGGAGACGAACAAAAGCGCTATGCATATGATCAGCGCTTACTTAATCCTGTGTATGAATCGCCTGTAGTCCCCTCTCAACCAGTTCATCGCGACCCCAAGTACAGACCTACAGGTAGAAGAACCGCCACGAGACCAGTAGATGATACCTACGAGTTGATGAATGAGTATTTACCGCGCATTGTCTTAATGACCAAAGCGCTCTGTGTACTCAGCTTTATTTTGCTACTTGATTATGCAGCGCCCCGCCAACTTGTTTATGAACAATATGCCAGTCGCAAATGTGAATCTGCCAATAGAAGATCGGGTGGAGGAACGCATTGCATTATCCGTACACAGCAAGGCAGTACTTTCAGACTGGAGTCTGATGATTTGGGCATGTTACGAGAGATGGACACCATCGTTTTAAAGAAATCATGGATTTTGAGAGAGGTTACTCACGTGGAGTCTGGAGAACAAACAGCCTCTATTTTCTCTTCTATTTATGGGGGGTTTGTATTTGGCCCCTTATTTTTGTTGATATTCTCGGCAGTTGCTTTTTTGTATAGAAAGAATGTTTACCGAGGATTTAATCTCGGAGTTACAGCAGCTTTGATATTTATCTTTAACCTTGTCTTTTATTTTGTTACAAAGTTATGAGTGCCAAGAAAAACGATTGGAAGAAACGAGATGGAGTGGTCTACTCGACTAGCAATGATTTTGAATTTTCCTACGATCAAAAGGAAGAGGC
>LNEN01000214.1 GCA_001464155.1 Cytophagales bacterium Ga0077538
AATTTGGTCCGGACCGCGTGATTGATACCCCCATCGCTGAGTTAGGCTTTGCCGGGATTAGCGTAGGAGCCGCCATGAATGGCTTGAGACCTATTGTTGAGTTCATGACCTTCAACTTCTCTCTGGTAGCGATCGATCCGATCATTAGCTCTGCAGCCAAGATGTTATCTATGTCTGGCGGACAAATTAATGTGCCGATTGTATTCCGTGGACCAACCGGTAATGCCGGACAATTGGGTGCACAACACTCTCAGAATTTTGAAAACTGGTTTGCCAATACCCCTGGTTTAAAGGTGGTGGTGCCATCCAACCCTTATGATGCCAAAGGTTTATTAAAATCATCCATCCGCGACAATGATCCCGTTATTTTCATGGAGTCAGAAATGATGTATGGAGATAAAATGGACGTGCCAGCAGAAGAATATTTGATTCCGATTGGCGTAGCCGATACAAAACGTGCCGGTACCGATGTTACCATCGTTTCTTTCGGAAAGATCATGAAAGTAGCCCTGGCCGCAGCCGAAGAATTGCAGAAGGATAACATCTCGTGTGAGGTGATTGACTTGCGCAGCGTGCGTCCAATCGATTATGCAGCCATTGTAGAATCAGTTAAGAAGACTAACCGCTTGGTAATTGTAGAAGAGGCCTGGCCTTTATCCTCCATTGCTACAGAAATTACATACCATGTACAGCAGTATGCGTTCGATTACCTGGATGCTCCTATTCAACGCGTGAACAGTTTCGATGTACCTCTCCCCTATGCACCTACGCTCATTCAAGCAATTTTGCCTAATGTAGAGAAGACGGTGAAAGCGGTGAAGGCGGTGATGTACCGGGATTAGAAGCTACTGGCTACAAGCTACTAGCCACTGCTATGAGCTTCAAGTTGAAATCTCAAATTTCATTCTTATGAATTGAAGTTTGAGATTTTTTACTTGTATCCACTATCCGTGTTTGCATTCTCACAAACCACGTATTGTTTTTAAGCGCTTGGAATTATGCCACCTTAGAAAGATGTTTCACAAACAAGCGCTTCACCACGGGCATCAGGGTTTCCTGCTGCGGGAACTTTGCTTTAGAAACCACTAAGAACGTTGCGGGATTGGGTAAGTCTTTAAAGCGCTTCACTAAATCCAATTTGATGTTCTCATACGTGCTTGCCAAGCTCCTTACTTGGGTTTCCAGGTAGGTGGTTTGTAAACTGCGCAAGGGTTCGTGTTGGTCTTCATAAATGCTCACCTGATAACGGTAGATCATCGTCTCCTTCTCGGGTGGCTGACTGATGAATAGATACCCTTCATTGGCATACAAGGGCGTTAAGCCAATCGGTGCTATTTCACATTGGGCTTCTACATGTTCATAAATGCCAGCTCCTTCATCCAGCGAAGACTTAAACTGAGGCAAGGCATATTCAATAATGGCTCTCAACTCTTCCATTATAGCATCATCTTCCACTAGGCGTTTATAATTCAACTCCAGCTTTTGCAAATCCTCAAGTGAAAGCTCTTTAGGAAAAGCCTCCCGAATAAGCACTTGATTGCGCTTGAGCTCCTGGAGATTTCGGAAGTGAAAAACAAGGTCAGCCAAATGCGGATAGAGTTCTATGCGGCTAAAGGATTTACGGACATTTTGCAGATAGGCCAGTAACATGTACTTCTTGTACTCAAAATCAATCAACCCCTGCGTTATCCAGTCTTTCGAAAGATTCATAATCACCGATTTATGCCATTAATATATAAAAAAGGGGGATTGGTAAATCTATTTATAATTAGTCTAATTAATGATAGATTTGCGGCTCAATTAGAAGGAATTGAACAAAATCACCCTTTTGCTAGCCGACACACATGCCCTCAGTTCTGCGGGATTTAAGGCTTTGATTAGCCTTAAAGAGGATTTCCTTTTGGTGAATGAGGTGAATGTGCGTGAGGAGTTGAAAGTGGCATTAGAGAAGCATCAGCCCAATCTTTTGGTGGTGGATTACACGATTGAGGGCTTTGTGACTATCGAAGACCTGGAGCGCGTGAAACAACATTCTCCTGCTACTGAAATACTGGTTCTCTCTCCGGCTCTTGATAAGCATAATATCCTGCGCGTATTGCAATTAGGCGTAAAGGGCTACTTAACCAAAGAATGCAGCAAGGAAGAAATCATCATGGCCATTTACGCAGTAGCTAAGGGAGAGAAATTCTATTGCCACAAGATTCTGGATGTAATCATGGAAAAGCATTTTCCATCTACCTCAGAAGACTGCGAGCCCACTGTACTCACCAATCGGGAAACGGAAGTACTTATACTTCTTGCGAAAGGAAAAAACACGCAACAAATTGCCAGTGATTTGTATTTAAGTCCGCACACAATACACACCCATCGTAAAAGCATCATTAAAAAATTGAGTATTAAATCACCTACTGAGTTTGTCGTGCGCGCTATGGATCTGGGTCTACTAAAGACCTGATCACCTCTGGTGGTGAGTTAGCTACCCTTTACAGGGTAGATTAAAAACCGCTAAAACAAGCGATTGACGCAGGTATAACCTCCTCTCTACTTTTGTTTAGAATTAATCTAAACAAAATGATACGACACATACTTTTTATAGCCTTCTCCCTGCTTTCATCAGCTGCAATAGCCCAAACCAGTAGTATAAAAGGAACCATAACCACTTCGGATGGTAAACCTGCTGAGTTTGTAAACGTTGCTATTAAGGGCACTGCCAAAGGAGCTGTAACCGATAAAAACGGAAACTTTTTAATAGCCTCTGTTAAGCCAGGTACTTACCAATTGCTGATCTCTTTCGTAGGCTCTGCCAGGTTGGAGCAGGTGGTTGAAGTAAGGCTCGGAGAAACCACCCAAGTGACCTTCACCTTGAGTGAGACTTTCACCGAATTATCGGAAGTGACCGTAACCGATGCGCGCACCAACAAGTTTTACAGAGACAGCAATGCAGTCGTAGCCAAACTTCCACTCAAGGATTTAGAAAATCCACAGGTTTACAATAGTATTCCAAAAGAACTCCTGGCGGATCAGGTAGTAACGAACCTAAACGATGCCTTGAAAAATGCTACAGGCATTGCCCGCTTGTGGGAATCAACCGGACGTGGTGGTGATGGTGCCGAGTTTTACTCCATGCGTGGATTCGCCGTTCAGCCTACTATGGTAAACGGATTGCCAAGCATTAGTAATGGTGGTTTGGATCCTGTGAATGTTGAAACCATTGATGTGATCAAAGGTCCTTCCGGAACGCTCTTCGGAAGTCCACTCATCTCCTATGGAGGCTTGATCAACATCACTACGAAACGACCTTTTGAAACGTTGGGTGGTGAGTTCACTTACGTAACCGGCAGCAACGCGTTGAATCGCTTTACGGCAGATGTCAATGTACCTTTGAATGAAAAAATCTCTGCTCGCGTAAATACTGCTTACCACAATGAGAATTCTTTTCAGGATGCCGGTTTCCGGAAATCATTTTTTGTAGCGCCTTCCTTGAAAGTAAAAGCCACAGATAAGCTCACTTTCTTAATAAACTCGGAGTTTATGAATCTACAGGCTGCCAATGCGCCCATGGTATTCCTGAGTCGCTATGCACAACTTTCTTTCACGAGCATCGATCTGTTTGAAAAAAACTACACGCGTTCCTTAACGAATAACGATCTCTCGATCAGCAATCCAACGTTTGGTATGCAGGCGCAAGCCCTCTACAAGTTGTCAGACAACTGGACTTCTCAAACGGTGCTGTCCCGAAGTTTAGCCAAAACAAATGGGTACTATCATTACCTGTGGGATTTCAGTGATGGCAATACTTTTGGTCGCTACATCTCCAAACGAAATGGTGAGACCAGCACATCCGACTTCCAGCAAAACTTCATTGGTAACTTCCAGATCGGTACACTGCAAAACAAACTAATTGTAGGCTTCGATTATTTCAAATCGGTGATCACCAATGGTAGTACAGGTTGGGTGCTGGGCGGTACGGTAACCTTACAAGACGGAGAAGACACCGGTGTTTTAACCCAGCCAGCTGTAGATAATTTATTGATTGGGTCTACTGAAGGGAATTCAATAGGAGAAAGCAAGGTAATCAGCGCCTATGTATCGGATGTCATCAACCTGACCCCTTCCCTCTCTGCGATGGCGAGTGTACGTGTCGATCAGTTTAGTGGTTTAACAGCGTATTGGTCCACTCAGGAAGTAAAAGAACAAACAGCAGTATCTCCAAAATTCGGAGTGGTGTATCAACCATTAAAAGACAAGTTGTCCTTGTTCGGTAACTACATGAATGGTTTTGTGAATGTTGCTCCGGCAGAAGTGGCTGAGGTGGATGGAAGCAATCCTCGTTTAAAAACCTTCGATCCTGAACAAGCAAACCAGTATGAATTTGGTGCCAAGAGTAATTTCTTAAATGGAAAAATTTCTGCCACTGCTTCGTACTACAACATCTTGGTAAAAAACAGAGTGATGACCGATCCTGAAAACCAAAATAACTCCATTCAGGGAGGTGAAGTTGAAAGCAAGGGGTTTGAAGTGAGTGTGGTGGCTAATCCCATTAACGGATTGAATATCATCGCAGGGTACAGTGACAATCAAAGCGAAGTAATCAAAGACAATCCCGGTGATGGTTACCTGGGCTACCGCCCTGAGGAAGCCGGACCTTCTCAACTGGCAAATTTGTGGATCAACTATTCATTCAGAAATGGTGTCGTGAAAGGCTTAGGTTTTGGATTGGGTGGAAACTATGCCGGTGAACATAAAACATTGAACAGGGAAAATACAGGAACCTTCGTGCTTCCCGCTTTCACCATCTTGAATGCATCACTGTCCTACACCGGAGCGCAGTACAGCATCATTTTGAAAGCGAATAACCTCACGGATGAAAAGTATTACTCAGGATGGTCAACGGTGACCCCACAAAACTTACGCAACGTTTCGCTAAGCCTTAATTATAAATTCTAATCAGTGAAGAGGTGTCCTACACCTATAGGTGTAGGACACCTATGTTTCATTCTAAAATTCCAACCTCTTGAAGTTTAAGGAAAAAATCGGTACACTTCACCTCTGGCTCGGACTATCGTCCGGGCTAGTGGTATTTATTGTCTCCATCACTGGATGCTTGTATGCCTTTCAGGTGGAGATTCAGGAACTGACACAATCATACCGCCATGTAGAAAGTCGCACGGCTCCCTTTCTCCCTCCCTCTGAATTGAGAAAGATCGCGGAAGCGCAAGTACCCGGTAAAAAAATACACGGAGTGCAATACGAAGGAAACAGTCGCGCAGCCTTTGTCAGTTTCTATGACTTTGATCCGCTGTACTATTATCTCGTCTACATCAATCCCTACTCGGGCGAAGTGCTGAAGACCAAAAACATGTCCCATGATTTTTTCTATCAGGTCTTGCAAGGACATTTCTACTTGTGGCTTCCCGCAACCATAGGTCAACCGGTAGTGGCTACCTCCTGTCTCATCTTTGTGATCATGCTCATCACGGGCATGGTACTTTGGTGGCCAAAGAAGAACAAAGCGAAACAACGCTTTACTATAAAATGGAATGCTCGCTGGCGCAGGAAGAACTACGATTTGCACAACGTAATAGGCTTCTATTCATTATGGATAACACTCGTCCTCGCCTTAACGGGATTAGTCTGGGGTTTTCAATGGTTTAGCACCGGTGTATACCTTTTAGCCGGTGGAGATAAGGCTGCCATCTATGAAGAACAAGCCTCCGGTCCTGCTACAGAAATAGCCTTAACACAACCTGTTGATCAACTCTGGCTAAAACTACGCGAAGAAAATCCGACTGCACAAATCTTGGAAGTCCATTTTCCAGAGAATGATACACTTAGCATTGCCGCTACCATCAACCCTGATCGGTCTACCTATTGGAAAGCCGATTATCGCTTCTTTGACCAATACACGCTACAAGAAATAGACGCTAAGCAAGTCTATGGTCGCTTTGACAAAGCAACTAGTGCAGATAAGCTGATCCGCATGAACTATGACATCCACACGGGCGCCATCCTTGGACTACCGGGTAAGATACTGGCCTTCCTTGCCAGCCTGGTGGCCGCCTCCTTGCCGGTTACAGGCTTCCTGATCTGGTGGGGTCGTAGAAATAAGGAAAAAGCCGAAAAGGCAGTTTCTCAAGCAGATCTAATCGCTTTACCTGACAGAAAGGGAGCGCAAAGGATCCCGGTTCTCAAGTAGTTTCCTGCCATCTTGCCACCCTGTCAAAAGTCTGACAGGCTTTCTGACCTTTAAAAGCCTCTAAAAACAGCCGAATTGGAAAATTTGTCCTTTCTTCGCGCTGTTTTTGGCTGTGGCACAATATCTGACAAGGCAGCCATGAATCTTAAAATTTCAACCTTATTATTCTTACGTATATGTCAAAGATTAACTTCAAACCCAACGAAGACAGAGTGCTTGTAGAAGCATCTCCGGCAGAAGAAAAAACCTCTTCTGGCATTATCATTCCCGATACGGCTAAAGAAAAGCCTCAAAAAGGAAAAGTTATAGCCGTTGGCGATGGCTTGAAAGACAAACCTGTTACCGTGAAAGTTGGCGACAACATCCTGTACGGTAAATACGCAGGTACTGAGATCACCATCGAAGGTAAAGAATACCTGATCATGCGTAACTCAGACATTTTTGGTACAATCTAAAAATTCAAACAATCACTTATTATGGCTAAAGAAATTACATTCGATACATCTGCTCGCGACAGACTGAAAAAAGGCGTTGACAAATTAGCAGACGCAGTAAAAGTTACCCTCGGTCCTAAAGGCCGTAACGTTATCCTTGACAAGAAATTCGGTGCTCCTTCTGTAACGAAGGACGGTGTTTCTGTAGCAAAGGAAATTGAATTGAAAGACCCTATCGAAAACATGGGTGCACAATTGGTAAAAGAAGTAGCCTCTAAGACTGCGGATGCAGCCGGTGATGGAACTACAACCGCTACTGTATTGGCTCAGTCAATCTATGCACACGGTATTAAGAACGTAGCCGCTGGTGCGAACCCAATGGATTTGAAGCGTGGTATTGACAAGGCAGTTATCGCAGTTGTTGAAAACCTTAGAAAGCAAAGCAAGAAAATTAAAGACTCCAGCGAAATCGAGCAGGTAGCTACGATCTCTGCGAACAGCGATGAGACCATCGGTAAGATGATCGCCAACGCGATGGAGAAAGTGGGTAAAGACGGTGTGATCACTGTAGAAGAAGCAAAAGGAACTGAGACTGAAGTGAAGACCGTAGAAGGTATGCAGTTCGACAGAGGATACCTTTCTCCTTACTTCGTTACCAACGCAGAGAAAATGGAAGCTGAATTAGACAGCCCGTACATTTTGATCTACGATAAGAAAATCAGCAGTATGAAAGAGTTGTTACCTGTATTGGAAGCAACTGCTCAGACTGGCAAGCCATTGGTGATCATTGCTGAAGAAGTGGAAGGTGAAGCTTTAGCAACTCTGGTAGTAAACAAAATCCGTGGCGCTCTCCGCGTGGCAGCTGTTAAGGCTCCAGGCTTTGGCGATCGCAGAAAGGCTATGTTGGAAGATATCGCCATCCTAACCGGTGGTAAAGTTATCTCTGAAGAAACAGGCATGAAGCTGGAAGATGCGAAGCTTGAGTTCTTAGGCCGTGCAGAAAAAATCAACATCGACAAAGACAATACAACCATTGTAAATGGTGCTGGTAAGAAGGCAGACATTACAGGTCGTATCAGTCAGATCAAAGCTCAAATAGAGTCTACTACCTCTGATTACGATAAAGAAAAGTTACAAGAGCGTTTAGCGAAACTTTCTGGTGGTGTGGCTATCCTGTACATCGGTGCAGCTACAGAAGTAGAAATGAAGGAGAAGAAAGATCGCGTTGATGATGCCTTGCATGCCACACGCGCTGCGGTACAAGAAGGTATCGTTGCTGGTGGTGGTGTAGCATACATCCGTGCTATTGAAGCCTTGAAAGACATCAAGGAACTTGGTTTAGATAACGAAGATCAGGCAACTGGTGTGAACATCGTTCGCCTGGCACTTGAGTCTCCGTTGAGAACTATTGCTGAGAATGCCGGTCAGGAAGCTTCTGTAATTGTAAACAAAGTTAAAGAAGGTAAGAAAGACTACGGATACAATGCCCGTGAGAACAAGTTTGAAAACTTCTTCGAAGCAGGTATTATCGATCCTACGAAAGTATCTCGTCTTGCTTTAGAGAACGCAGCGTCTATCTCTGGATTGTTGTTAACTACTGAAGCAGTAGTTTCTGAAATTCCTGAAGAGAATGCAGCACCTGCTATGCCTCAGGGCGGTGGCATGGGCGGCATGATGTAATCGTATAACCCTTAGCGGCCTTGTGCCGCTATCCCTGATTGAGTTAATCAACATGGGGATCGCGGAACTAGTCCGCGAAGAAGTCAAAAAGCTCCATCGAAAGGTGGAGCTTTTTTATTACGTCACTTTGCAAATCATTGCGAACTCTACGGTTTTTTTAACCGCAAAGGCGCAAAGAGCGCTGAGATAAGGTAGAGACCTTTTTTTGTTCACCTCTCTGCGAACCTCTGCGACTCTGCGGTTATTTAAGCGTCAAGGCGCAATGAACGCTGAGATGAAGGTGGGGCCTGAGTATCCCTTTTTATACTAAAATCGATTATCAATAATACAAGAAGTCATGCCGAACTTGTTTCGGCATCTTACAAACACTATTCTTTAGATGCCGAAATGAATTCGGCATGACATGATTTTTTTGATTTTATATCGTAATCAATTAGGACGTGAACGGATACTCATAAATTGGAATTCCTTAAGTTTGAATATTCATGAACTCAACAGACACTATCGTTGCACTCGCTACCGGTCAGGGTATTTCGGCTATTGCCGTAATCCGTCTCTCCGGTACATATGCAATTGCCATCACCAATAAAGTATTTAAGGGAAAGGACTTAGAGAAGGAGGCAACGCATACGCTTCACTTCGGAACGATTCGTGATGGAGAGCGCATTATCGATGAGGTGTTGGTATCCATCTTTAAAGCACCACACTCCTTCACCTCTGAGAATTCAACTGAAATTTCGTGTCACGGCTCACCCGTGATTGTTCGGGAGATCATTAAAGTCTTGTTGAAAAACGGTGCACGATTGGCAGAGCCCGGAGAGTTTACCAAACGTGCCTTCTTAAACGGTAGAATGGACCTGGTGCAAGCCGAGGCTGTTGGCGACCTCATCCATGCTGAAACCGATACAGCGCGTCAGGTGGCTTTAAATCAAATGAGAGGCGGCTATTCCAAGGGCTTAGCATCCTTGCGGGAAGAATTGATTCATTTTGCCTCTCTAGTAGAGTTGGAGTTAGACTTTGGGGAAGAGGATGTAGAGTTCGCCAAGCGCGATGATCTCCGCAATCTTGTCATTAGAATTCAGCAATTCATAGAGCCGCTCATTTCTTCCTTCGCCCAAGGTAATGTGATTAAGAATGGTATTCCAACGGTAATAGCAGGCAAACCAAACTCGGGTAAATCAACTTTACTCAACGCTTTGCTCAATGAAGAGCGCGCCATTGTCTCCGATATACCAGGTACTACCCGTGACTTTATTGAAGATGAAATGGTCCTGGGTGGTCTCTCCTTCCGCTTTATTGACACGGCAGGGCTACGGGAAACAGAGGATGTTGTCGAGTCGCTGGGTATTGAGCGGACACACGAACGCATGAAAAAGGCTTCGCTGATTCTTTACCTCTACGATCTGGCCAATACTACTCTTGAGGAGATTGAGGCACAGGAGAAAACCTTTGCCAACCTCTCCTCCACTATTCTTCGCGTGGGCAATAAGTTAGACAAAGCAAAACCTGAAATGGTGGAAACTCTTCGAAAAAAGGATTTCATTTTCATCTCTGCTTCTTCGCATCAAAACATTCAGGCACTAAAAGATGCCATCGTAGCAAAGGTAATGTTACAAGAAGTAAAGCAAGGAGATGCCATTGTCTCCAGCCTGCGGCATTACCAAAGTCTGGTGCAAACACATGAAGCCTTAGACAGGGTGTTGCAGGGATTATCAAGCGAAGTAACAGGTGATCTCATTGCCATGGACATACGTCAAGCCCTTCACTATTTGGGCGAGCTTTCAGGAGCTATTACGACAGATGATTTATTGGATAACATCTTCAGTAAGTTTTGTATCGGGAAATAAGTCTAACAAATTATTACATAGCGAGTAATTTGTTCTTCCTTCTTTACGTATCAGATCCCTTACCTTTTATATTTGCAGCCCTTTAAAAAGGGTGAACTATGGCATCTGGTATTTTTTCGGTTTTTGATGACGTGGCCGCCTTGATGGACGATGTGGCCGTGGCCAGTAAAATAGCTACACGGAAAACTGCTGGAATACTCGGTGACGACTTAGCTGTCAATGCAGAAAAAGCCACGGGATTTTTAGCTACGCGCGAGCTACCTGTTCTATGGGCCATCACAAAAGGCTCCTTTCTCAACAAGCTTATCATTGTTCCTCTGGCTTTACTTCTTACTGTTTTTTCACCGGTAGCAATCCAAATCATTCTGGTAATAGGCGGGTTCTACCTGGCATACGAGGGAGCAGAAAAAGTGGTTGAGTTTATCTTTTATCGTTCTAAGAAAAGCCATGGTACGGTTAAGCAAGCTATGGAAATTAACCCCGAAGCTGAAAAAGCCAAGATAAAATCCGCCATTACTACCGATTTCATTCTCTCTGTAGAAATCGTCATCATCGCACTAGGTGCAGTTCTTGAAAAAAGTTTGCTCATACAGATCATAGCCGTTTCTGGCGTCTCACTCCTCGCTACTGTTGGCGTATATGGTTTGGTGGCGTTGATTGTACGAATCGATGACGTGGGTTATAAACTTATCAAACGTTCCTCTGAGCGAGAAATCTTGTCAACATTTGGGCATCTATTGGTAAGATCACTTCCCCGTATCATTAAGCTTTTCGAGATCATTGGCACTATCGCACTGTTGCTAGTGTCAGGTGGCATCTTTGTACACAACCTTGCTTTTTTACACACCAGCTTTCCTCAAGTCCCCTTGATTCTGGTGGAATTTTTAATAGGCATGGCTGGCGGCATACTCGTACTAACCTTTGTAAAGGGGATTAAAAAAGTGATCGCTCTAAGAAGGTCTCAGACTTGATGAGGTCGTCCAGAAAGTGTACGTTAGAGTATTTGCTTCTATTATCTGAGCCTGAAGTCTCAACAAGCGTCCTTTCTGCAAATTATCCTGCTTGGCGTAATCTTCAAATCTTCTGGAAGAAATGGTATACATCGCCACCAACTCAAAATTCTTAGAGGGCTGCCATTCCATACCCACTTCTAACTCACGCACTTTGTAACTACGGGCATCCAACTCATGCTTCTTTCCTCCATCATAATACTGAGTGCGGGTAAACGGAATGAATATCTGATCATTCTTTGTTTTAATCATGTAGGAAAAAGTAACGTATCCCCCATTCAATTTTTTAATCTCAATTGAGTCAGTGGCAGTATTAAACTGAGGACCTCTGCCTATCGTGTACTCTGCCTGGATACCAAACGGCTTGGGGTAGAGAATGAAAGAAGCGGCAGCACGCTGGTCTGTATAGTTTCGATCTGCATTCAACTTTGTTTCTTTAGAGACCTGATCGGCAGCCATTACATACTGACCAGTATACCCTTGAATACTTGGTTCAATAATTTGATTGCCGATAACCATTGGATAGGTAAAGCGTGATACGATATGAAGTTCGTCATTCAACTCAGGTTTATTAGCCGTCTGTCCATTATAAGCACCAAAGGCAAACACACCATAATCGCCAGAACCTTTTAAGCCATCTTTTACCAAATCAGCAAACAACTTACGCTTTTCGGATGGAGCCCAATAGAAGAAAGCGCCCAGGTCACGCTCATTCGATACAGCGCTGTTCAAGGCATCATGACGATCTAGTGGCAAGCGATTCTGACTGGATTGCATATTTTCAAAACCATAAGGAACCTTGCTTTGACCAACTCTGATTCTGAATTCATTTTCATCATCCAAGCCTAGATCAAAATACGCATCGCGAATTTGCGCGAAGTGTAAGCCAGTAGAAGAAGCAGAACTGGCAAAGTCAGGTTGTACGTAGAAGTAGACACGTTTGGTGATCTGCCCAGAAAAAATAATTCGAATACGTCTTAAAAAGAAACCACCATTATCGCCCCAACTCCTATCACATTGTTCACACTTTAAATCAGGGTTGGTCTCAAATAAGCGATTGTAGCGCGCTTGTACATACCCACGAATACTTATGGACTCAAACCACTTTTTAGCGGGTGCCGCAGCTTCCACTTTTGGTTCTGTTTTCTCCTCAACTGACTGCTGTGCATAGGTTTCTACTACGCTAAATAACAGTACCAAAAATGAAATTAAGTTTTTGTTAAGCATCCCTCTGCAGTTTACAATTTTGTGATTCACTTTAAATCCAAACAAAATTTGGACTTTTTACAAATAGTTGACTTTAAAGCTTTTAAAGACAATTTTTCTAAATCGGGTGCAAAGCAATAGGGATTTTCTTAACATTCCAGTAACAATTTGTTGATTTAACAGTAACTTAATATTAACACTAGCCTTATTTAACATTAACATAATATTGGCCACAGCGATGCTTAGAGGGGTAGAAGTACCTTTGCGGTGGAAAACCAATAAACATGAAACACACCATTAAGGCCTTTCTAATTGCCCTATCCTTTATCGCACTAAGCTGCGGTTCAAAATCAGCTCAAGACACTACTTCTACATCATTAACTGGCGAGATTAAAGTGGACGGTTCCAGCACAGTCTACCCGATTACTGAAGCCATGGCAGAAGAGTTTCGGACTTCACAACCTAATGTGCGTGTGACGGTAGGTGTTTCAGGAACGGGTGGTGGTTTTAAGAAATTTGGTCGTGGAGAAATCGATATTAACAACGCATCTCGTCCTATCAAAGAGAAAGAGGCAGAGATCTGTAAAGAGAGTAAGATTTCTTATTTAGACATTAAAGTTGCTTTTGATGGATTAGCGGTTATTGTCAATAAAGAGAATACCTGGGTTGAAAGCATCACGGTAGAAGAATTAAAAAAATTATGGGAGCCCGCTGCACAAGGCAAGATTACCAAGTGGAATCAGATTCGTGCTGAGTGGCCAAACGAAGAGATTCACTTATATGGTCCTGGCGTAGCTTCAGGTACCTATGATTACTTTACAGAAGTGGTTGTTGGTGAGTCTGGCTCAAGCCGTGGTGATTACACCGCCAGTGAAGATGATAACGTTTTGGTGCAAGGCATTATGGGCGATAAGAATGCCATCGGCTTTTTTGGCTATGCCTATTTTGTAGAGAACAGTGAGAATTTAAAACTTGTAGGTGTTGACAATGGTAAAGGAGCAGTTTTGCCTTCGGAAGAAAGCATTCGCACCGGAACCTACGCACCATTAGCTCGTCCGGTATACATTTATGTAACCAATACGGCTGCTAAGCGTGCAGAAGTTTCTGCCTTTGTCACCTTCTACCTCGAAAATGCAGCCACGCTTGTTTCTGAGGTTGGATACGTTCCCCTACCGGCTGAAGACTATAAAGAATCATTAAACCGTCTAGCAGCCTTTATTGCTCCTGCGCAATAAGTTTGTAAACGATACTTGTGAAAAAACCATTTGAACGTTTTATAGAAGGTGGCCTCGCCTTAAGTGGTGTGGTCACCATTCTGACTACACTCGCCATTATCTGGGTGCTGTTATCTGAATCATGGGGATTTTTCAGAGAAGTTTCCATCGTTTCTTTTCTTACCGATACGGAATGGACTCCCCTTTTCACTAATAAGCATTACGGCATTCTTCCACTGCTATCGGGGACTGTACTCACTACGCTTATTGCTTTACTTACAGCCCTACCCTTTGGCATTACTATCTCTGTTTATTTGAGTGAGTATGCACCTAAGAAATTCAGACAATCTATAAAACCCGCTTTGGAGACGTTAGCCGCTGTACCTACTGTCGTGTACGGTTTCTTTGCCCTCACAGTGGTAACACCCTTCTTACAAAGCTTTATTCCCGGACTGTCTACCTTCAACGCACTCTCTGCTGGTATTGTGATGGGCATCATGATCATCCCCTTGATTGCCTCTATGAGCGAAGATGCTTTGCGCGCGGTGCCTAAATCGCTTCGGGAAGCCTCTTATGGCATGGGCGCCACGCGCTTTCAAACAGCCTTTAAAGTAGTAGTTCCTGCTGCATCCTCCGGCATAATCGTTTCTGTTATCTTGGGTATCTCACGCGCCATTGGAGAAACCATGGTAGTAGCTATTGCTGCCGGCCAACAACCTACCCTTACGCTCGATCCCCGCGATGCAGTCGAAACCATTACGGCCTACATTGTGCAGGTCAGTTTAGGAGATGTGCAACATGGATCGATCGAGTACAAAACAATTTTTGCAGCGGGCATCTCACTCTTTGTTTTTACATTCATTTTGAATCATATCAGTTATCGGTTGAAGAAAAAATACCAGGAACAATATGAGTAGTCTTCGCATAAACCGAATCATTGACAAAGGTTTCCAGTACGTTGGTATTTTCGCCACGCTCTTTGGCCTAATCATGCTGGCCATTTTCCTCTTTAATATTTTGGGAGATGGCTTAAGTCGAATTGATTGGGATTTCCTTACCAACCTCCCCTCACGCAGAGCTTCCAAAGCCGGTATTCTCACCGCTTGGGTTGGCACGGTGTGGATCATGATCTTAACGGCCTTGATCGCCATTCCACTGGGTGTATCGGCCGGGATTTATCTACAGGAATACGGTACGAAAAATAAATTAGCCACCATTATTGAAGTAAACATTTCCAACCTGGCCGGTGTACCTTCGATCATCTATGGTTTGCTGGGCTTAGAAATTTTTGTTCGCTTAATGAACATGGGAAGCAGTCTGCTGGCGGGCGCTTGCACTCTTTCCCTTCTTATTTTACCGGTTATTATTGTTGCCACACGCGAAGCCATGAAAGCGGTACCGAACTCCTTACGAGAAGCATCGTACGGCATGGGTGCTACCAAATGGCAAACTACGTGGTATCAGATCTTGCCGGCAGCATCGGGTGGTATTATCACCGGTGTTATTCTTGCTTTGTCGCGTGCTGTTGGAGAAACAGCTCCACTAATCGTAATTGGTGCCTTGGCCTATGTTCCCTTCGTCCCCCAAACACCGCTGGATGAATTTACGGTGTTGCCCATGCAGATTTTCAACTGGGTATCACGACCTCAGAAAGACTTTTTAGAAAATGGTGCAGCAGCGATCATTGTGCTCTTGCTCATTACCTTTTGTATGAATGGAATCGCCATCTATTTTAGAAATAAATGGCAAAAGAAAATAAACTGGTAAACAGAAGACTATGAAGTTTATTGAGGCGAAAGATGTGAACGTGTATTATGGTGACAACCATGTTCTGCACGATATCAATCTGAGCATGAAAGAAAATACGGTAACGGCTTTTATCGGCCCCTCCGGTTGTGGCAAGTCTACATTTCTGCGAACCCTAAATCGCATGAATGATTATATCGACACCTTCCGCTTAACTGGGAAGTTGGAGATTGATGGCAAAAATATCTACGGCAAAAAGGTAAAGGTCGAAGAACTGCGTCAGGAAGTAGGCATGGTCTTTCAAAAGCCAAACCCTTTTCCGAAAACCATTTTTGAGAATGTGGCTTATGGCTTAAAAATACAAGGCAATAAAGACAAAGACTTTATCGAAGAGCGTGTTGAAAAAAGTCTTAAGCAATCTGCCTTGTGGGGTGAAGTGAAAGACAAATTGCACAACTCAGCGCTTTCGCTTTCGGGTGGTCAGCAACAGCGGTTGTGTATTGCCCGCACCTTGGCAGTAAAACCAACCATTATTCTAATGGACGAACCAGCTTCTGCTTTGGATCCCATCTCTACTGCTAAAATTGAAGAACTTATCTCAGAACTAAAGGCCAGCTATACCATTGTCATTGTTACTCACAACATGCAGCAGGCAGCTCGGATTAGTGATCGCACAGCATTTTTCTATCTTGGTAATCTGATCGAGTACGACAAGACAACCGAAATCTTTACCAATCCGAAGAACAAGCAAACTGAAAACTATATTACGGGACGCTTTGGATAAAAATTCAAATAATTCCTTACTTTCATTCTCCACATCACATCCGTACACATGGCAGCACCCGTAGAATCAGAAATACACGCTTTAAAAGAAAATCTACTCGACATGATTGGCATGGTTGAGCAACAACTCAGCCGTTGTCAGGAGGTCATTCAAAAGAAGGATGTGGAGTTGGCTGATAAAATCATCGAGAAAGAAAAAAGAATAAACGCACAAGAATTGGCTATTGATAAGGATTGTGAGAACATCATTGCCCTTCATAATCCCATGGCTACTGACCTTAGCTTTGTCTTGGCAACAATTAAAATCAGCAATGACCTGGAACGTATTGCAGACAATGCCGCGAGCCTCGCAAAGTTTTTAAAGAAGCAAATCAAAGACATCAACACTCAACTTCTCGTACAATTTGATATTGAAAAAATGCTGGAGGTGTGTGTTGTCATGTTAAAAGATATGCATGAAGCCTTGAAAAAGGAAGATACACGTCTGGCTCGTAAAGTATTCTCAAAGGATGAAACACTTAACGTCATCAATAAACGGTCAGTAAAAACAGCTACCGCTCTTTTAAAGGAGTTCCCAGATGACCACGCCACCATTCTACGACTCTTCTCCATAGTCAGAAACCTGGAGCGTGTTGGCGATCTTACCAAAAACATTGGTGAGGAAATTGTCTTCCACATTGAAGCGCGTATTTTGAAACATCAAAAGAAATCCGATAGCTAATGCTGGTAACTCTCTAAAGAGGATGCTTCCTACAACTGTTTAAGCGTTAGAATGGACAGTTTGCATCTCTTTGAAGAACCTAATTCAGAACTTTACTTTCCTTCTTGTTTTAGCAAACCACATTTATCCAGTAGTATTGTGGCCTTTTTACCAGGCACATGATTTCCTGCGGCATTGATTTCGGCACCTCTAATTCCAGTATTGCTCTCTCCGACCACGGAAAGGTGAGCCTTGTGCCTGTGGAGAGAAATCAATTCACCATACCCAGTGCCCTTTTCTATCAACATAAGATACATAATCCGTTCTTTGGACGAGAAGCAGCTGAGCTTTTCTTTGCGCGTAAAGAAGGACGCTTCATGCGAAGTTTGAACCGTGTGTTAGGAACCGATCTGATGAAGCATGGCACTTCCGTAAACGGAAGGGTAATGAAGTTTGAACACATCATTGCCTCATTTTTAGATAACTTAAAAACCAAAGCAGAGGAGTTTTCCGGACGGCCATTGGAATGTGTAGTGATGGGAAGACCCGTTCACTTTATGGATGGAAATCCCTCGGGTGATAAAAGAGCCCAGGAGGAATTAGCACAAATTGCCCGACAGATTGGATTCAAGGAAATTGTTTTTCAACTAGAACCCATAGCTGCTGCTTTTGCGCATGAAGTAAATGTAAAAGAGGAACGCTTAGCCTTAGTCGCTGACTTAGGTGGAGGTACTTCAGATTTTACTGTGATCCGCTTGTCGAGCCAATACATGCACAAAGTGGATCGTTCTTCTGATATTCTTGCCAATACCGGTGTACGGATCGGTGGTAATGATTTTGATAAGGATCTAAGTTTGAAAGCCATAATGCCAGCGCTGGGCTATGGTTCCACCTACGGAGCCAAAAACTTGGAAGTACCTATAAAACCGTATCACGACCTGGCGGAGTGGAGCAGGGTGAACTTGCTGTACACCGTCAAGTTACGCGCTCAGGTCAGACAAATTCTTTACGAAGCACATGATAAAAGGAAGTATGAAAGGCTTGTTAAAATTCTGGAACAAGAAACCGGACATGCTGTGCTAGCCGCTACAGAAGAAACCAAAATTGCTCTCACTTCTTTTGATCACTACTTAACTCCCTTTGATTTTATTGAGGAGGGTCTGCGTATACCCATTGAACGAACACTCTTTGAAGAAGCAATACATGAGCACATTGAACGTATTGAAAACACAGCAAAAGAATGTTTACACCAGGCTCAAGTAGGCAAAAAGCAAATTGATCTGGTAATTCTCACGGGAGGAACAACGGAAGTTCCAGCAGTTCAAAACATCTTTAAAAGACTTTTCCCTTCCGCTTCGCTAGCGGAAGAAAACAAACTCTCCAGCGTTGGATTGGGTCTGGCCTACGACAGTCAGTACAAATTTGGTGTGTAGTTAAAAGTTACGAGTTGAATGGTTATCGGTGACCGTTTGCAGCAGAGTGTATAACTATTAACGGCTAACAACTAATCAATAGGATGCTTCTGAATTTTAATTTCCGTTCTGCGATTGACAGCATGCCCTTCCTCCGGACACTCCACGCCATCGCTACACTGGTTGAGTAGTAAGGTCTCACCGAAGCCTGTGGATTCAATTCGCTTGGCAGAGATTCCTCTGGCCGTTATGTAATTCACCACTGCCTTTGCTCTGCGTTCAGAGAGGGCCTTATTATACTGAAAGCTTCCCCGCGAGTCGGCATGTGCTCCGATGTTAAGTGTTGAGGATGGATATTTCTTCATCACCTTCACAATTCGATCTAACCCAGGTTCGGTGGCTTTGGTAATCTCCGCTTTATTAAAATCAAAATTGAAGGTCTCCCGATCGATGAAAACTTCTTCCAACACAATATCATTTAATAACTCTCCTTTTAATAGGCCAGCCGTATTGAGGTTAAATCCATTGCTTATGTACCCTGTCTTTGAACCTTCAATGCGATACTGCATATCCGGGCGAACTAAAAAAACATAATCCCCACTGTCACTAACCACCATGGTTTCTTTTGTTCCTAAAGTAAGGTTCTCCAAGGTCATGGTTACACCCGGTAAGAATTGCTCAGTTTCATTGCTATAGATTCTGCCTTTTGCGAAGAGTCCATGATTCCACATGGGAAAAATAATACTATCAATACCAAAAGGTCGACCACGTGTTGTAAACCCTACATCCTTAAGCGTCTCATAGCCCTCTTTCGCTCCGTTCAAGTTAAAATCCTGGTCGAAAGGAAGTGCCATTAAAAAATAGCCTTCATTATCCGTCACCACACTTGCTACTTGGTCTCCATTGGTATTGGTAGCCGTTAAGGTAGCGTTCGGTATGTTTGTTAACGTTCCTAGCTCACGCGCCTGACCTGCTAAAAAATAAAAATTAGTGGTGTAAAAGTAGATATCGTCTAACCCTTTGCCTCCCTGCCTATTGGAAGATACAAAACCCATGCGCCCGGTTGAATCAACCACAAAAGAGAATTCATCATGTTTCGTGTTGAGTGATCCACCTAAATTAACCGGATTGGTAAAGGTTCCATTCTTTCGTTTGTACGCCACATAAACATCTAAGCCACCAAAGGTTCCGTGTCCATTAGAGGAAAAGTACAAGGTCGTATCATTAGCCAGATAAGGAAAGGATTCATCTTCGGCAGTATTGATAGAAGGACCAACGCTGACAGGAGCACTCCACTTATCGCCCTGCCGCACACAATAAAAGATATCTGATGCCCCCAGGGTTCCTGGGCCTGTAGAGGTAAAATACATCACTAAACCATCCTTAGAAAAAGAAGGATGCGCCACAGAATAATCATCATCGTTGTACTCAAACGGAGCAATGTTTTTCAACTCGCCTAACCTGGCTACTTCAGCAAAAAAAATCTTTAAATGCACTCTCCCATCCGAACCACGAATGGGAGTTCCGCTGGCAGATATATTGGATTGGGTGAAGGCACCCTTTTTGTAATTATCATAAAAAGCCATGGGGCCTTCATGAAAATACGATTTAAGATGCTCCTTATGAAAGGGAGTTACCTCTTCCCAGTCTCCTGAAACATCCGTACCCACATGGTATAAGTTCAGTAAACTCTCATCTGGATCAATGGCATCCGATGGTTTTTGTTTCACAAACAAATCCTGATCGCGGGAAGAAGCGAACACAACTCCCTCGTGAAAGAAATGAGCACCATAATCCGCATGATCTGAATTAAAATCACAAACATTTGCATTGAAGCGGTGTTGATGCTTTTCATCGTTAAAACTAGAAAGGTGGTTTAGAAAATAGAGCTTATCCTTGGCAATCTTATCGTTTGGTTTATCCTGCAGATAACGCTCAAACCAAATTTTAGAAAGATGATAATCCCCTGTCATGGACAAGGCTTCTGCATACTCAAATTTAATTCTGGGATCTACGTAAGTACCATTGACAAACTTCTCAAACCATTTTTCTGCTGACATTCCCCGATACGCTCTAACAAGTGGATATTACTGGTGTCTTTTTCGAAGGCATGTAAATAGATACCCAGCGCGTTGCGGTAGGCAAAGTGATCGAAAAAGTAATCTCCCTTTTTTACGTTGCTGTTGAAGAATGTTTTAATACTGGTACTTTGTGCATGCACAACACCTGTACAAACGAGGAAGCAAAAAATCAGAAGTGCTTTTTTCATTAGAAGTAGCGAGGGGAAACGACACCCTTTTTATTGTACCAGAATCGATAGTTAAGCATGATTTCGTGAGAACCCAACTCTACCGTTCGAATAGGACCTGCTGAAATAGTGTAGGAGTAACCTATTTGTATTTGCTCGGTGGCTTGCACCTGTGTAATCAATACTACTTGCTTGGAGGACTTATAGGAAGCGCCTACCCATAACACTTCATCAAATAAAGCATTCGCGTTCAAGTCAAATTCAACCGGCCGATTGTCTACCATTTTAAAGAGAAAATTGGGCTTGATCTTCAACATACGATTAATCGTGAAGACGTATCCTCCTGTAAAAATGAAGGGTCTGTTTTGATACACCGTTTCGTATTGCTCACCTCGCTCAAACACATTGTTTACCATACTGGGCAACGACATTCCTAAATAAAAATCATTGTTGCTCATGAACAAGCCTGCTCCAAGGTTAGGTCGTGACTCACGGATATCTTCATCAAAGGCCGGGTCAGGATTTTGATAAATATCCAATTGCGTATAGCGTGCATTGTACAAACTTAAACCGCCCTGCAAACCAAACGATAGCATCAATTGATTGCGGTAGTTGGTATTGAGTGGAATCCGGTATGCATAGGACACATGAATTCCTGTTTGTGAAATCACACTTAGTTTATCGTGAATCACCAAGAGCCCCACAGCAGCACGCTCACTTAACAAAGGCGAATGCGCGGTAAAGGTTTGTGTATTGGGAGCTCCATCCAGACCCACATTTTGGAAACGAGCCAACACAGATGCGCTCAAAGCTTTGTGTTGCCCAGCGTACGCAGGGTTAATGGCTAAACCATTAAACATGTATTGTGAATAGGTGGCCACTTGTTGCGCTAGCAACATGCCCACTCCCATTGAAAAAATAAGCGTTAGTAAACTTTTCTTCATGCTTATTCGCGCTTAAGTACAACAAAACCACTCAGAGGCTCCTGACCATTAAAGGAAACGATATAGTAATACGTACCCTCTTTCAGAATACCTGTTACCAGGCCTCTGTTTGCCTGTCCTGTCCAATTGTTATCCTCATTGGTATAGTTTTGAGTTTCCCAGACCAGGTTGTTATAGCGATCAAAAACCTGAACCTTGTTTTCGTTATAAGGGGCGAACTCTATACCATCGATTCTCCAATAATCATTGTACCCATCTCCATTGGGGGATACTGCCTCATAAGCCTTCAACGCAGGAGGGCCAATATTGATCAGCACTTTCGCTGTAACGCAATACGTAGCATGGTATGCATACGTGTCACACACCTGGTAAACCATTTCATCTTCTCCCCCATAATCGGCATTTGGTGTGTAGCGCACATCACCATTCGCTTCCATAGAAACGGTGCCATGATAAGGTCCCTCTACGGGAGTGGTTGTTAACACCAATCCGTCTGTATAGGCTGGATTGTTTTCGAATACATCATAAAACTCTTTGTAAGATGCCTCTATTAACAAGTCATTCGTCAACACATTAAACGTGGCAGACGTTCGCGATGGGACTTCCACCGGATCATCGGTGGCAACTGGAGGATCATTTACTGGTGCCACCAGTATATTTACGATGGTTGTTCCTTTGGCGCCATTCACATCAGTAGCGCTGAGTTCCCAACGCACTTCCCCGTTGTAATGCAACGGTGGTGTATAGAGGTAACAGAAATCAAAATCTGGGTCAGGTATGAGTGTACCTCCTCCTTTCAGGTTAACCGGGTCGCCATAGATGAAGCTGTCTCCTTCCGGATCGGAAGCATTTCTGCAAATCTGTAAGGTGGAATCTTCATCCATCAACTTATCGGTAACCAGATCAAACACCGGAGGATCATTAATCGGGGTTACCGTAATGGTAACCGTAGCCAAGTTTGAATCAAACAAACCATTGTTGGCAATAAAGGTGAAGCTTTCTTCTCCTGTAAAGTTGGGTGCTGGAGAATAAGTAACAACGGGTAGATTTCCAGATAAGATACCTCTTGCCACCCTGCCTACTAAGATGAATGAAAGTGCATCACCTAGATCCGGATCAGAGGCATTCACTGTAATATCAAGCGGAGTATCCTCTGGAGTGGTGAGCGTTAAATCAAAAGCTATGGGCGCATCACTTGTATTATTGATGGTAATACTTACTGTAGCAGGTGCTGAATCAATTGTTCCATCATTGGCTTTAAACGTGAAGGTATCCTGACCAAAGTAGTTTGCCGAAGGTGTATAGGTAACATTCGGAGCGGTACCAGTAAGGGTACCGTGTTGTGGAGGCGTTACGATGCTATATGTAAGCACATCAGTCACATCAGCATCACTCGCTTCAAGAACAATATACTGGGGTGTCGTTTAAGGCAGTCACTGTGATGGTTACGGTAGCTGGGCTGGAACTTGCACTACTTTCGTCAAGTACCCGGAAGGTGAAGCTATCCTGACCACTATATTCTGCATTGGGTGTATAAATCAGATTCGGGGCAGTACCAGAAAGTGTGCCACGCAGAGGTTGCGTAATTAATTCATACGTCAGGTCATCTCCATCTGCATCGGTTCCTGTTATGGTAAAGGCAACCGCAACATCTTCAGGCGTGGCGATGGAAAGGCTATTCGCAATCGGTGCATCGTTCACTGGAGTAATTTCAATATTCACGACAACCACCTCAGAGTTGAGTGTTCCATCACTCACGATGAATTCAAAACTATCGTCTCCTACATAGTCCGCGTTGGGAGTGTAAACAAAAGAGGAACCATCAAAGGTTACCGTTCCATTCACGGGTTCGGTGGTCACTTCATAGGTGAGCACGTCACCATCCGGATCCTGTGCATCTACCGTAATCGCAACTGGTGTTTCTTCCGGAGTTGTTACCGTTTGCCCTGAACTGGGCGCGAAAACAATAGGCGCACTGTTTACTGGTGTGATGGTGATGAGTACAGATGCCGGGTCGGAGTATAACAAGCCATCAAAGACTCTAAAGACAAAATTGTCTGCGCCGTTGTAGTTCAAGTCTGGTGTATAAACAAGTGCTTGCTGGATTGTACCTGTCCCTGTAATCTCATTTCCAGTTGCTTTATCTTTAAGCGTACCATGTTGGGGTAAGGTTACGAGTTCATAGGTAATATTATCCAAATCAGGATCTGAGCCTGAAACTGTAATGTCAACCGAAGGAATATTTTCTGCCAATACCACCCCTTGCGTAGCTGCAATAGGAGCATCGTTTATTGGTGTCACGTCAATAATAATTACAATTACCCCCGACTCTAAACCCAAGGGATCGCGAACTAAAAACTCTATTTGATCGCTGCCAACAAAATTAGGATTAGGGGTATAGGTAATTACCGAGCCATTGAATACAGCACTACCATTGGTTCCATTGCTTACCAATTCATATGTCAACGCGTCTCCATCCGGATCGAGTGCATCTACAATAATGTCTATCGGGGTATCCTCAGGAGTAGTGAGTGTTTGATTGTTTGTAGGGTTAACCACAACAGGGTTACTGTTTACAGCTGTTATGGTTATCAACACAGTAGCCGGATTGGAGGTAAGGCTTGCATCACTTACTGTAAAAGTAAAACTATCAGAACCGTTATAGTTCAAATTAGGTGTATAGGTAACGTTTGGAGGTATTCCTGATAAGGCACCGAACTGAGGTTGGGTACTGACCGCATAGGTCAGACTGCCGGGGGCTGTCTCAACATCTGTTCCAGCAAGCGTTACGTTAACGGAAGTGTTTTCAGCCAAGCTGATAGACTGAGGTGTCGCTGTAGGAGCATCATTTACTGGTGTGATCGTAATGTTGACAGTTCCAATTTCTGAATCATCTACCCCATCATTTGCTTTGAAAGTAAATGAATCATTACCCGTATAATTGGCGTTGGGCGTATAGAGTATTTTAGAATTTGGAAATCCTAAAGGATTAATCAAGGTCAGTACTCCTTGTGTTGGCAGCGTCTGAATGAAATAGGTTAACACATCGCCATCAACGTCTGAAGTGACTAACTCTATTTCCAGCGGTGTGTCTTCCGGAGTAGTTACATTAATGATGTTTGTTGCGTCACCTGGCACCACGTCAGGAGGTGTGTTGACACCTGTCTGCAACGAAAAAGTAACTGTTGCCACAGCAGAATTAACAGTACCATCGTTTACTCTGAATGTAAAAGAAGCCGTTCCGGTAAACCCAGTAGCGGGTGTAAAGGATAATCCCGTAGGGCCCGGCTTACCATTCAACGTACCGTGTAAAGGATCAGGATCCGTAAGAATAGTATACGTTAAACCATCCCCATCTGCATCACTGCCAGTAAGGTCAAAGGGAGCTGTAGTTGTATTCAATAAATACGTATAGTTGGCATTGTTCGCCACCGGAACATCATTTACAGGAGTCACGTTTATGGTCACCGTTGCTTCATTACTATTGTTCACTCCATCACTCACTCTAAACTTAAAGGTTTCGGTACCGAAATAATTGAGATTAGGTCGGTAGGTAAGATTAGGAGCAGTACCCAGTAAAGTACCATTGGCAGGAGGAACCGTAATGGTATAGGTAATGGATTGACCATCGGGATCGCTGGCAACAAGTACTAAAGACATTTGTGTATCTTCCGGGGTAGTAGTCGTCAGATCACTTGCTACAGGTACATCATTATCAATCCGTGTAACTGTTATGAATACCGTAGCAATGTTTGAGTTCAAACTTCCATCAGACGCTCTATAGGTAAAACTATCTGACCCAAAATAATTAGCATTGGGTGTATACGTTAAATTGGGAGCCGTTCCAGAAAGTACACCAAAAGATGGGTTGCTCACCACGCTAAAAGACAATACGGTAGCAGGGTCGGGATCAGTGCCTGTTAGTACTATTCCCACAGGAACATCCTCGGGTGTAGTTACACTTCTATTCGCTACTTGCGGAGCATCATTAACCGGAGTAACCGTAATGTTGATAGTGCCTGGTGCACTGGTCTGCGTACCATCGTTCACCGTAAAGGTGAAACTATCTCCTCCTGAATAATTAGCATTTGGGGTATACACCAGATTCGGAGCTGTACCACTCAGGGTACCATTGGTTGGGTTCGTATAGCCTACAATCGTAACAGCCTGTCCGTCTGGATCAATGCCTGAAAGTGTAATTGCCAAAGGCGTTTCTTCAGGTGTTGATAGGTTTTGAGCAGTCGCAATCGGTGCATCATCATCCACTCTTGTAACAATAACGGTAATGGTGGCCACATTTGAGTTGTTGGTGCCATCGTTTACCTGGTAAGTGAATGTTTCAGTGCCAAAATAGTTAGCATTGGGAGTATAGGTAAGCGCGGGGCCCGTGCCTGTGACCACACCATTAGCGGGTTGTGTATAGCTATAGGTTAAAGGATCAGCATCCGGATTGCTTACCACCAGGTTTATCCCCACAGGAGTATCTTCTGGTGTGCTTATAGTTTGTCCGAAGGCCACTGGAATGTCATCTACCGGAGTAACATTAATCGAAACAGTTGCAATATTTGAATCGGTAGTCCCATCGTTGACTTTAAAGGTAAAGCTGTCAGGTCCAAAATAATTGGAAGCCGGTGTGTAGGTAATGTTCGGCAAGGTACCTGTAATTGTTCCGTGAGCCGGGAGTGTAACCAAAGTATAGGTAACGGCATTTCCATCCGGGTCATAGCCAAATAATTGGATGGCCACGGGAGTCTCTTCAGGAGTCGTTACAAGCTGGTCCACCGCCACTTTATCAACAGCAATCGGATTATCGGGAACAGCACTTACATTGATGGAGATCGTACCCACATTGGAAGTCAACTGACCATCGTTGGCAGTATACGTAAAGGCATCAGGGCCGAAATAATTGAGATTGGGTGTATAAACAATATTAGGCAAGGTGCCCGTGATTTGTCCGTGAGTAGGGCCGCTAACAATCGTAAAAGTTAAAGTGCCTCCCTCGGCATCAGTACCCGTAAGCGTAATGGGTAAGGCAGTGTCTTCTGGTGTGGTCAACGCTCTGTTAGGTACCACCGGGGCATCGTTGACAGGTGTAACCGTAATAGAAATAACACCAGGCGTTGAGGTGTAAATGCCATCGCTGGTAGTAAAACTAAAGGTATCCGGACCAAAATAATTGGCAAAAGGTGTATAGATCCAACCCGTACCAGAAGCACTCAGCGTTCCGTTTGTGGGACCAGATCCTGTAACTAAACTGAACGTTATTGGATCGCCATCCGGATCAGAACCAGTAAGCACTAAGGCTAATGGTGTATCTTCAGGTGTAGTGAGTGTTTGCGGATTGGCAACGGGTGGATCGTTGGGCTCCACAATGGTTACCGAAGTACTGCTGGTGTTATTCCCTCCTGCTCCGCCACAAGGCACACTGCTGGCGGTGAGTTGAGTCTGTGCTACAATACTGTCATAGGCTTGTAGCGGTTGGTTAAGCGTAAAACTCCACACCGTTCCGATGGCACTACCTTGCTGTGTTTCTCTGGGTGTATTGCCCCAATCCGGACTATCGGCTGTGCCCAGATTTTCGTAGATAAATAACTTGACGTAAATATTGCTCTCTACCGTAGTGCCTGAAACAACTGTCTGGCCAGCGCGGATCGGTTCATTAATAGTAGGGCGGCTTACTTTTTCTTTTTCAAAACCGGGACCACCCTCTGCTAAATCGATGACCGGTGTGGGGCATTGATTATCTACTAAGTCAATAAAAGCGCACTCAATACAATCTTTATATTCATCGTAGTTAACACCCGATATATCCGCAATTTTACCAGCCATGGCACACGTTGCCGATACGTTTGTTACGGCTGCGTAGCGCAGACCAGTAGAAGAGGTAATGTTAAAGGCAGAGGCAATGGGTGCAAAGGGCACATAGTAATCATAGAAATAATCAGGATCGCCACAGGTTACTTCATCCGCCACTGATATCTGAAAATGGCCATTGTAGGGATAGGACAAAATAGGGCTAGGGCAACTGGCAATGCCATCGATGTTGTAGACATTGATGCCGGCATTTTGCCTTTTAATAAGGGTAATGTCAATCTCAAAACCAGGGTTCAAGCCTGTTGGGTTATCGGCTGCTCCTATTTTATTGTCAGTATCCAATAGGATTGTCCAAGATTCTACGCTTGGGTTGTCATCTCCCACCCGAAAGCGAAAGATCAAATATTCAGCACCTTGGTATAGGGTTCTAACGGCATACACCGAATACTTCAAGCTATCCGGAATAAGGTCTGTTATGCCACATGCATTGCCAATATTGTCACCGGTAACATCGCCTCCTAATTTGGGGATACCAAACATGGGTGTTTCAAACTCGCCTACATTATAATCGCGGTTAGAAAAGCCAGCGGTGGTTTTAGAGACAAAACCATCTCCATTGGGATCGAGAATGGGTGAGGTATTGTTGGCAGGGTAGATAATTTGCCCTCTTTTTCGGGGAGCCTGATTATTTCCCTGACCATATGCCATCGCATACGCTATGACAAAAACCAGCCAAAGCGATCTCTTCGTTAAAGTAACCATAGTTGACATTCCAAGACAGGGGGCAAAGGTAACCCAAGGACAATAAAAAAACTTAGTCAAGTTAAGTTAATTGTTACTAACAATATACAAAAAAGCCATGCGTATTACTACTCATTTTAGCAGAATGCTATTGACTGAGTAAACCTTATGACTCACCATTCCTTACAAAAAGGATTAAAAACGAATGAATCCCTCGCAGGTCCCTTTAAAAGATTAAGAAAGTATAGGCTAGCGTTGTATGATCTCCACCGTTACAAAGGTGAGCACATCTTTATCAGAAAGACGGACCTTATTCTTTTCCCACGTAGCCGATTTGCTTTGTGAAGGAAGGGCCTCCATGCCTCGTTCGCTAATGCTTTGAACAACTTGCTCCAAGGCTTTTTGTGTACGTGAGAAAATAAATAATAACCCATTGGTGCCTGGGGCGCCTTCTAAGGTATAATAACCTCCTCCTGTGGGTAGACGAAGGTTCGCTGCTAATAAATAAGATTGCTTAGTGGCCGGAAAGAGTTGACCACTTTGACCACTTACATCAATTCCAATCACATTCAAAAAAATAGGTGTTTTAGTAAATAACTCAATGAAGAAAGACTGTCCCGTTAGATAGGGCTGCGAAAACCTGTACAAGCCTGGCTTTGAAATCAAGGGTTCCATTTTTGCGCCATCCGCAGTGGTGAACGTAATCTCAAGGTCTGTCTTTTCAGAGGTGCTTAGCATTTCAAATCCATACAAAACAAAATTGGCTACATCGGCATAGCGTATCCAACTGTAACCTTCTTTTCCCCAGGATTTTCCCCAGCTGTTTACAACCTCAAAAGCTCCTCCAAATTTGGTGTCATCATAACCAACTACTACCACAGCGTGTCCTCCATATTCTGGTAGAGGCTTTTCATTCGGTGACCAAAACTCCTTTACATATTGAAAAGAAACAGGACATAGAAGACCTATTACAACGGGGCTTTTGGCATGCACAGCTCTTTTCATGGCTTGCACTTTACGATCCTTAGAGTCGTACGTGTTAAACAAGCGCGTATAGCCACTCAACAAGTATCGCTGAGCAGAATCATAGAGTGGCTTGGCAAGCGTATCGACACAGTGAAACCCCATTGTTTTTCCGGGTACAGCTCCCTGGGTACTCAAGGATTCCAACACATCAATAAGACTTATTGCTACATCACAACCGATAGATTTTTGCTGCACACTTCGGTAAGTGAAGGCTGGCGATAAGGCATTGTTTACAGAGGAGGAGTTCGCTTGAAGAGCACTCATTCCATAATAAGTGGCAGCCCAGGCGACAGCATTGTTTTCGTTGGATTGATTGATCACACGCGGAAAGCTCGCTCTATTATCCACTTGCGTTGGCAATCGTAATTCCTTACCGTAATCCGGATCGATAGGAAGTTGGTTGTATCGATCATCTTCCAATACCAACCCTCTCAGCGATTGCTGAGAAAATGCTGCCACTGTAAAGAGTAAGAAAACGCCAACAAAGAAGTAAGGAGCACGCATGGGGTAAATCAGAGACAACTGCAACGAATCGTTTTATTTCGCCACAAAAACAAACTCACTACCCGGCTCATTATCACCAAAGCCACCATACCGAGGCACCTCTTTACCAGTTTCTACGTTGGCTAGAATTTGCTGGGTGGTTACAACCCTCATTTTACCACCATAGTTGCGGAGTACTTCGATAAACTTGGCTGCAAAGGGTGAGTGCTTTCCTTCTCTTCCATCCGACACATATTTCTTACCGCCAGAGGTTAAGTAAATACGTGTTTTGTATTGAAGTTTTCGCATGATGTAATCCGACTGAGCAATCATACTATAAGCAGCATCTCCGTCATCACCACGTTTCGCCAAGGCTTGATCAAAGGTGCCACCAAAGCAGGCATCAATGGTCAGAAAAATATGTTTGCAGGGATTATTATCAACTTGTGTACGAATGGTAGAGTATGAAATGTACGTATCATAAATATCATCATCGCGTTTGGAATCCTTTGTAACGATGTACCCGTCTTTGCCTACTTCATCAAACTTGCCATGACCTGCAATGAAGATAAAGAGTTGATCTTCCGGAAGGTAATTGCGCAAGCTATACTCTCTTAACTTCTTCAAGAAAATTGATTTTGTGGGATTCAACACCAATTCCACTTCAAAACCATAATAGTTCTTTAGTTCGTTAGCAATGGCGGTGGCATCAAACACTGGATTTTTTAAGGCATCGTGTTCGTTGTAATCGTTGGTAGCAAAAAGAAGGGCGTAATCTTTTCTAGGCGCAAAATTGGAAGCGATGGCAGCGGCCACATTCACGGTTCGCACTTCAATGGTTTGCTGTCCTATTTCATTCTCTGCAATCAGCTTAATTTCATTAGGTCCATTGTTTAACTCTACCTCCTTCTCCACAAAGGCTGAAAACTTGGTTGCATCCGCTGAGGTAGTGCCAAAGCCTCGCTGCTCGTCAGGAGGATTTCCATTAATTAATAAGGTAACGTTCCGCATTTTCACGGTGGAGTTAATACCTACCTTAATGATTAACTTCTTCACCTGAATAGCTGTGGAGGGAAGGTTAGGCTCAATCCAAATGATAACAGGCGCAGTGGCATTAGCCGCAAGGCTGGCGGCAGGCGCTACGTCCACCAGTACCGGATTGCTGTTGCCCTGTATGGTTTGACCATTCGCAGCGAATGCTGAGAGAAGCATCACTGCCAAAAAGCAATTAAGAATTTTCATATGCGAGGTTTTTTTGTTGCTTATTTA
>LNEN01000215.1 GCA_001464155.1 Cytophagales bacterium Ga0077538
TGTGCCATAGAAGAAAAGGCAATGTCTTCTTCCAGGATAGGGCCAAAGCCAGTCCACTCGGAATTACGATGACCAAGGATTAACTGATCGTCTGCGATCTTGTATAATAGTTCTTTGATAGCGTCCTGATTCATATCAATGCTTTGCTCGTTCCAAAAAAGATGTGAGTTTATCGCCTGCTTTATAGTCTGAAGCATCGCGGTATTTTTTCTCGGGTAAGGTTAGCCAAAGATCACTGTCCGTCTCTGTAGTAAAGCGAATGTTGCGTTGCCGAATGGCCCATACGTTAAAAATTTGCTTGTCTGTACCAAATTTTGTTTTGGCAAGAGCCATCGCTTCTTCAGGTGAGGAAGCTATAACCGTGCCTGCATGAACATGCTGCTTGCCCCGCTTTAACAAATGATAGATTTCATACGCTTCTTTTTCTCCTTGCTGCGAGGGAACAGCAGGAAGAACATCGTATGCACTTAGGTTTCCTTCCGTAAGGGGAGATACAAAAACATCGCGCCTATCGGTTACGTACATGGAAACACAGGTGAATCTACGCGTGAAGGTTTCCTTCGCCAGTACATACGCTAACTCACTATCGGCTGCATGTACGATCCCTTCGTGCTGGAAAGGTTTTCCTTCTTTCGCTTGTACAAATACTTCGTAAGTGCCCAGTTGATCAAGAGGAGCTTTGGGTTGGATAGTGCCTTCACCAAATCCGGGAAGCCTGTTAACACGCGGGTCTAAAGAATTCAAAATTGAAAAGTTAAAATTCGAAAAATCGGGTTGAGCCAGTAAGCTGTGCTGGTTGAGTTTTCTGTTAGCAACTAGGCCAGTGGTGTAACATAGCGTAGAGAAGGAGATTTAATCGCCTCACGTACCCAACGGCCACGCACTTCCGCAATGCGCCTTACTTCCAATCGCTCTTTGTTGCAAGGACCATCACCATTGATGACTCTCTTAAATTCTTCCCAATCGGGTTCGGTGTAATCCCATTTACCAGTCTCGTTGTTTTTCTTCAGGTTTGGATCGGGGATGGTAAAACCAAGTTCCCAAATCTTAGGAACATACATATCCAAAAACTGATTGCGCTGATCATCGTTGGTGCTCATCTTTACCTTCCATTTCATTAGCACTTCTGTATGTGCTGAGATTTTATCAGAAGGTCCAAAAAAATGCATCATGGGTGCCCACCAGCGGTTCAAGGCTTCTTGAAACATTTGGCGTTGCTTGTCGGTACCACTTGCCAGATAGATAACACAATGGTGACCATATTTTAAATGGAAGGATTCTTCTGCACAAATTCTTTCCAAGGCACGGCAGTAAGGGCCATAACTTCCTTTTGCGTTGGCTAATTGATTTACTATAGCCCCGGCATCTACCAACCAGGAGATGAAACAAGAGTCTGCCCAAGTGAAGGCCGGATAGTTAAAAATGTTGGAGTATTTTGATTTACCAGTGATCAAGTCGTCAAGCATTTGTTCGCGTGACTTGCCTAAGGTTTCGGCTGCGCTGTAAAGAAGTTGAGCGTGTCCTACTTCATCCTGTACTTTCGCCATAAGGGAAAGCTTTCGCTTGAAGCCGGGAGCACGGGTAATCCAGGTGCCTTCCGGAAGGGCACCAATAATTTCACTATGCCCGTGTTGTTCAATCATGCGGATGAGCTGCTTGCGGTAGAGTTGAGGCATCCAGTCACCTGGTTCAATTTTCTCGCCTCTGGCAATGCGCGCTTCGAATTCAGCCAATTTGATTGGATCTTCCTGCGCCAGACTGTCTGTTTTAATGCCTTCGAAAGTGTTTCCGCCACCGTACATAGTAAATTCAGTTTTAAGGTATAAGCACCTGTGCCTCAAATATACGTGCTAACAGGCGTTAGTAAAACAGGAATCTTACTTGTTTTGTTTCAGACCGTTGATCAGCATGTCGGCCAGCTGGAAACCAAGTTCCACAGGCTCTATGGCAGCTTTTGGATCGTACCACATGGGCATCCAGTTCAGGGAAGAGAACAAGGTCATAACGGCTAATTTCTTATCGATACTTTTCTTAAACTCGCCTGTAGCCACACCCTCTTCAATCATGCCTTTAAAACGATTGATATAGCGGATACGCATCAAGAGAAAATCGCGCAGGGAGGGCTGACTTAAATGGCGGTGCTCATTCATGAATACGGCCGAAGCGGTCAAGTCTTGCGCCATTACCTGAATGTGGCCAATAATACCTTTTCGCAATTTTTCGCTGGCAGGTAGGTCTTGTTGTTTTTCCACTTCTTCCAGTGAGGCCATAAAATCAGCGGCCATGTCGAAACACAGAATGTGTAAAATTTCTTCTTTGGATTTAATGTGTGAATACAGACTGGCTGCTTCAATGCCTAGCTTCTGTGCAAGGTCGCGCATGCTGGATGCTACGTATCCCTTTTCACGAAACAGCTCGGCAGCCACACGGATCACTTGTTCTTTTCTTGACGAGCTTGATAGTACTTCTCCCATAGTAACAACACTTTATCCAAAAATATGAATAATTTGCCATAGTCATTCGAACATGCAATACAATTCAGTAACAGATTATTTCTCGCAGCTTCACTTGAGAAGTTTGATCATCTTTTTCGCACCACTGCTGCTCTTTTGTGTTCTTCTCTACTTGATTCTTATGCAAAACCTAACGCCCGTTATGCTGGAAGATGGGGAAATCATTAGTTATGCCTTTGTTGCCTTTGCTTTTATAGATGCCACTACGGCTTTTATAGTAGCCAAATGGATGTTAAAAAGTACAATACCCTTAGTGAGTTTAGGAGAACGCATGGATCGGTATGCTCAGGTAAGTTTGCTTCGCTTTGCGATGTTGGTCTCAGGTGCTTTGCTCTTAATGGTCGCACTTTACCTGAGCGGTGATTACCGCCTTGCGCTTGCCTATGGTGTTTACCTACTGTTTTTTCTAAGTGCCTGGCCAACGCGATCAAGACTTTGTGCCGAGTTGAAGTTGAAGGAGAACGAGCGAGAAGTGGTGTATGGAAGATAAAGAGAGCAGGTAGTTGAAAAGGTAAACAATTTTCAACTACCTGCTGTTCACTTATTTTCAATTAGAAGATCACGCCAAAGCTGAGGGCATTTAATTTGGGTCCTCTGTTTTCTACGTAGAGATCATTCATGTCGTAGTTCACGAAAAGATCGGTTCCCCTGTATCCGATTTGAAAGCGCGCTCCGTAACGGAAGTTGTTAAGGTAATAGCTGCTTCGGGTGTGATCCTTTTCTTTGTCGCCATTAGCGTAAAAGACATTCTTCGAGTAACTGTCAATTCGATATCCAATGTAAGGACCCATCCCCACACGAAAACCATTTCCATGGCCCCACAACATGGATTTATTCGGGCGACTTCCAAAATCAAAAACAGGAACCAAAGAAGCATTCAGGTAACAAACTGTCAGTTTGCTTTTCTCCGGATTGATTTCAGGAAGACTTTGAGAAAACTCTACACCATTCGGTCCTTTGGTCAGGATCAATCCATCATCTTCAAACTTGAAATTGTACCAACTTACACCCAATCCAAGTTCTGTAAAAAACTTGCCCTTCACTCTTAATTTCTGAATGGAGTTGAAGCCCACATACCAACTTCCCCAGGGGCGAACAGCATAAGGAGCAGTCGCTTCATCTACAAATTTACCGTCCGACAGGTAGTTGTTCATACCCAGGTCGATGTTGAAAAAGCCCTGATGATTGGGATGGTCTTTCCTATGATGGTCGTTATCCCATTCCCAATCTTCGTCATCGTCATCATCATTTTTATCAAGACTGGTCCAGTTTTCTATTACTTCCACCTGAGGCTGAGGGCGTGTGGTGCTATCAGGATTGGAGCTAACCACTGCAGTAGTAGAATCACTGCCTTCTATTTTTGCCAGTATATCTTTAAAAAGAGCCTGGTAATCGTAGGCTTTTAAGGTGGGTAGATCCGCACGGTCTTTTATCGTAAAGAGTAATTTGCTTGTCTTGGCTAACTCAACGATGACCGTATCTGTTTTTTTAATTTGGGCTTGTAAAGTGTTTTGTAACGAGAAGATGAGTGTAAAGGCTAGTAAGTAGAATTTTGTTCGATCAGTTATTTCTTTCAGTTTTTTCATTTCGATTCCGAATCTTATCGGTGTTTACGGCTAACAGTTCATTTTTTTTCTGACGAAGCTCAGCAAGCCCTGAAGAGTTGTTTTTAAAGGCCGCTGCTTTGTCAATAAGCTTACGAAATGAAGATGTGATTTCGGTCTCAATGGTTGCTTGATCAGCAGCAGGAGAACGTAAATATTTTTGATTTACCTCCGAAGCGGCAATAACAATGGTATTGCGTTCTTCCAAAACACTACTAGATAATTCCTGAACAGATTTCTCTTCCAATACTTCAATTGGTTCAGTTGGCAAATCAGTGACGGATGCTATGGTGATGGCTTGCTCTTGTTCAAGGGGCACTTCTTCAATTAACATTGTTTCTTCTGCTGTGGGAAGCGGGCTTGTCGAAACCGTTTTGTTAACCAGTCTTGTTTGCTTTGAATTCTTCTCACTTTGCTCAACCGCTTCGATTGGTAGAGGAGATTCTTTGTTTATCTCCACCACCTTTTCATTTTGTACGGGTGTTTGCGTTGTAGGAGTCACCAGACTTAGTGCGGAGGATTGTTGTTGAGTGATGCGGTCGGGCAGTAATAAAGCAATGCTTACTAGCAAAAGCAGAATGGCAGCCGCTACCTTCCAGAGAAGATACGTAGGCTGTTCAGCCTTCATCTCTTTTTCAATACGGCTCCAGGCGTTTACAGGTGCAGGCATACTATGCTGCTCCAGTCTTTCCCGAAAAAAGGAATCAGTTGGCTGCTTCATCGCTCATGGTGTTTTGGTAGCTGACCCAATCTTGTTGGGCCAATAATTTTTGTAAGTACACACGTGCCCGGCTCAATTGAGACTTGGAGGTGTTTTCACTGATATTTAATTGCTCCGCAATTTCTTTATGAGAATAGCCATCGATGGCATAGAGGTTAAAAACGATTTGATAACCGGTGGGAAGAAGTTGGATCATGCGGAGAAGATCCTCCGTTTCGAGGTGGTCGCTAAGTTGATTGTAGTCCACTTCGTAGTCAGCCTTTTCAAGGTCTGTTTCCACATACATGGAGCGGTTTTTCCGCAACCAAGTCAGGGCTTCGTTTACTACGATGCGTCTGATCCAGCCTTCAAAACTACCCTCTCCTTTAAACTGGTCTATTTTATCAAATACTTTGGTGAAAGATGCCACCAGCACATCTTCAGCTTCCATTGAGCTTTTAACATAGCGGCAGCAAAGGGCATACATTTTACCGGAATAGGTAGCATAGAGTTGTTGCTGCGCTACCCGAGACTGTTTACGGCAGCCGGCAAGCAGTTCTTCTTCTTTCGATCGGAGTAAAGTCAATGCCATTCCCAGGTTTCAACGATAAGATGCGCAGAAGGATGCCTGGGTTGCACAGCCTTTTAAAAATAGTTGAAAGCAAATGGTAGAAACCTAGAGGGTATTGATTTCCGTACGATCAATAACTAGTAAGCCGCTTCGTAGTTCACGTTTAGGAAAAGCTCTGTATAATTCTTGGGACTTACCGTTACGGGATTGATAATACCCTGACCATCAAAGGTATTGGCCCATAAGCCTTTGGCCTCCTTCGTAAATACAGAATAGGTGCCAGGGGGGAGTTTCACAGAAAAACTACCGTTCTTTTTTGACTTTACCTTTTTTACAAGTTTGGTCTGAATTGCCGAGTAAAAGCCTTCTTGTTGAGTTATTTGAGCCACAGTGGTGGCTTCATAAATGTAAATCTCGCGCACAATGCCGAGCGATTTGGACGACTTTAAACCAGGACCAGGCATTTGATTGCCACTTGTCCAGGTAACCTTACCGCACAGGCCTTGCTTTTGGGCAAAGGAGGGAGTCGACAAAACCATGAAAAGGATAATAGATGAAATCAGAGTCTTCATACTTTGATGATTATTTTTTTACGATACAATACAAATAAAAGGGTGCCAAAAAACACTACCCACATCAAGGCAAAAGCGAGTGAGGCGTTTACGGGACCTAACCACGAAGTAAATAAACTTTCATAGAGATAATTCCAGACTGACCGCTCTAAGCCTTCAGGGGTTGTTACTTTCATTCCGATAAGAGTTTTGGTCAGTAAGCCTGAAGCCACAAAAACAGCAAGAGCATTAACGCCATACCACAGCAGGGGTTGGCTCCAGCGTTGGATCTGCTTCACATCAATGAGCCAATAAAATCCTGTGAGTAACACGGTGGCCAGGCCGCTGGTATACAAAACATAACTGCTCGTCCACAATGATTTATTGAAGGGAAAGAAAATACTCCAAACTAATCCTGCCAACACTGACACAATACCAGCACCGAGTAAGGTTTTTACCCGCGTGTTAATACTTGTAGTAGAGGTTAGTACATATCCGACCAACATACCGCTGATGCCCGTAGCAATAGCAGGAAGCGTACTTAAAATTCCTTCCGGGTCCCAGGTCTTTGTTTGTACCCAAAGATGACCGGATAATACTCTGTTATCCAACCAGGCCGCCAGGTTCGTATTCATCTCTAAGTTGGCCGGTCCTATACCCGGTACAGGGATAAATGTCATGATAAGATAATAGAGAATAAGCAGTGAAGTGAACAGGATAAGCTGGGTACGCAGGGTGGTTAGGAAATAGAGTGTGGAGCAAAAAAGAAACACCAAGCTGATACGCTGTAAGACACCGGGTATACGCATTGTTTCAAAATTGAATTTGGGAAACAGACTTAAGAAGAGTCCCAAACAAAAGATGATGAGTGAGCGCTTGAGTATTTTTAACCAGACTTCTTTTGTTAGGCCCGCTGCCCTTTTGGATCGGTAGGCGAAGTGAATGGAAACACCTACGGAGAAAAGGAAGAAGGGAAAGATTAGATCAGTAGGGGTGCAGCCATGCCAGGGGGCATGAAGGAGGGGAGGATATACACTCGACCAAGAGCCGGGGTTGTTTACTAAAATCATCGCGGCCACCGTCAATCCACGAAAGACATCTAATGATTTCAGTCTTTCTCCTAAAAGCATTGGGAAAGATACCTTGACTGTGATGAATAAAAAAAGCCCCTGAAAATCAGAGGCTTGTTATAGTCAGGGTTTCGTGGATTAAAAAATCCAGGAAACAACCAGCATAATCAGGAGTACAAAGAAGATTATCATAAAAGGGTGGTTTGGGTTTGTCGGTCTAACGTAAACTTGGTGAGCACGGTTGTATCTTTTACTGTTTTTTTATCGATTTTTCTTAACCTCGGTTGGATTCCCGCGGTAGCTGATGGTACTTCCTACCCCTTCTTTCATTTCAAGGATACCCGTAACAAACACACGAGCACTGGAAACGCCTACGGTTTCAATGATGGCATCTTCTGTTTCAAAATCATACGCCTTCAGGCGGGAAGCACCCGTAATGGTAGCCTCTAAATTATTACTCTCACCCGACAGCTCCAGTTCAGAAGCACCTTTAATGTCGACCAGCAAATTGTGTGAGGTGACCTGACCACGGCCGCGGAAAGCACCCAAAAACTCAAGTTCCAGGTCATCGCTTACAAATTCACGGAAGTTGATTTTGCCTGCGCCTTTGGCCTGTATTTTCTCTAAGGAAGGCATGGTGACATTAATCTCCACCTCATCAAAAATAACCATCTCTTTTCTCCAGTTAAACTCTTTGCGATCGTCAAAATCTTTGTATTTGATTAAGAGGGTGCTGCCAACTTGTTCAAGGGTGTATTTGGCCTTCTCTTCGTTGCTGCCGACAATCTCCACAGCAAACTGATCACCTTGCGTAATGGTTACATCCACATAGCCACTGATTTCGATCTCATCAAAATTCCAATCGTTCTGGTAAGCCGATGATTGAGCACCTTCGCAGGTAATACACTCCAATCCACGAGAAGTCATTTTCCACGTATTGTTGTCCATGTCATCCCAGGAAACATATTGCGTAATGAAGCGGCACATCTTTTCATCCATCACAAAGGGATAGTCGAAAGGAACGTAGAGTGTCATTTCTAACTCTTGTGCGCGGAAGATGGCACCTTCCTTAAAGCGGATGTTAGAGTCAAAGGTGAAGATTGAATCTTCTACAGCTACGTTATAATCAACCATTTGTGCATTGGTAATGGCTTCTGCACTGGTGACACCCTGGGCCTGAAAACGTTGTACCAATTTGAAGGTAGTGCCTTCATATCCTTTCAGTGTCAGGTTAGTGGCATGATAATCATCCAAACCAGCTTCTTTTATTTTCAGGATGGCTGTTTTACCGGTAGGTGTATACAAGGATTCTACTTTATGTTCGCCAGACTCCTTGAAGGAATAGACGATGCGTGGAATAGAAACACTCAAGACGGCCACACACACAAAGAAGATGGCAAAGAGTGTCCAGCCAGTAGCGGCACCAAAGACCACACGCTTAGCGATGATGGAGATACCGAGAAGAAGAACGATGACTGATGGAATCACCAAGCCAACAAAGGCAGTGATCACGACAAGGGGAGGGAAAGTATTGGTGAAAGCTTCTATCGGGAAACTCAGGTGTCCATATCCTCCCAAACCAATCCATGATGGCAGCGTTGAGAAGATTCCTAAAAAGAATCCACCAAGAACAAAGCCGCAGAAGATGAAGATCAGGGCGATGAAGGAAACGAAGATACCAATGGCCACACGCAGTACTTCTACAACCGGAATGAGAACTTTGCCCAAACCTGTTAAGATAGCCGCCAGTGCACGGAAGGGGAAAAGCAAGATTTTAGTGAGAGCACTTTCTTCCTTATTCGGATCTTCGTTGATACCTTTTTTAATGTTGGATTCAATGTTTGACAGCGTAACGGGTTCTCCCTGCATTTGCATACGCTCGGTCATGGTTTTGGCTTCGGGCAATACAATCCATAAAACGATGTAAAGCAACAGACCTGTACCAAAGAAGAAGATACTCACTAATAAGAGTACACGCACTAAAACCACATCGGTACCGAAGTAGGCTGCAATACCTGCGGCAACACCACCCAGTACTTTGGTTTCAGGATCGCGATACATCTTTTTAGTATCCGTGGGTTCTTCTAAATCGTAAGATTCAGGAACAGCAATCCATAAAATGATGTATAATAATAGAGCAGAACCGTAGGCAAAGATGAGGAGTGCAAAAATAAGACGGATCCACACCGCATCAATTTTGAAATAGCTGGCAAGACCTGCGCATACACCGCCTAAGATCTTTCTTTTCTGATCGCGGTACAGACGTCTGGGTGCGCTGGTGGTGTAGGTACTTCCGCTGGAAGAGGATGAGGAATACGTCTTGGAGGATGCCTGACTTGGTTCCTTGGCAGAAGCATTGCTTGTCTCTGTCCCGAATTCATTTTCTTCGGCAGCTTTGAAGTCGCTAACGCTACCCATAATTCCCATCAAGGCATTTACATCCTCTCCGGTAATTACTTGTTTGGCATCGTTTAATTTGGATAAGAAGATTTCAGCAATACGGCCTTCAATGTCCGCTAAAATTTCAGTGCTGTCTTCAAAATTGGAGAAGTATCGATTGACAGAATCTAAATATTTGCGAAGCATGTCGTAGCCATCTTCTTCTATATGGAAGATGATACCGCTGATGTTTATGCTTATATTCTTTTTCATATGCGTAGTGACTGGAGGGTTAGGCTTGGATGTTGGATTTGGCGGTAATCATGGAGGTCGAATGTACTAAGTCATTCCAAGTTTCGGTAAGTCCATTTACAAAATGAACACCTGAGTCGGTTAGGGTGTAGTACTTTCTGGGTGGTCCTGATTTTGACTCCACCCATTTGTACTCTACAAGGCCTGCATTTTTAAGCCTGGTCAATAACGGGTAAAGAGTACCTTCTACCACAATCATACGGGCAGAAGTCAGCTCATCGAGCATATCGGAGGCGTACACCTCGCCCCGGGCGATAATGTGGAGTATGCAATACTCCAGTATGCCCTTGCGCATTTGAATTTGTGTGTTTTCGAGATTCATAGGCCGTTTTTATCGGTTTCTGAGTTATTATACGGCAAAGTACTATGTATGGCCAAGTACTATTGAAAAATATTTTAATTATTTTTAAAAAGCCCCAAAATTCATCAAAAACGCATGTTGCTCCTTTTGCTTACCTTAGCACCTGGCTTTGTATTGAAGTCTGATAGAATTGAATTGTAAGGATGCGATCGCTCAAACTCTTCCTGTTTTTTTGTCTTAGTCTGGTTCCGGGTCTTTCTTTTGGTCAGGTAGGAAATGAGTGGATCAATTATGGGCAGACCTATTATAAAATACCGGTAGCCAAGGATGGTTTATACAAACTCACGCAGGAGAATTTGGCGCAAGCGGGCGTTCCGGTTACCCAGGTAGATCCCCGAAGATTACAACTTTTCTACAGAGGGATAGAACAGGCCATCCTTGTTCAACACTTGCAGTCACCGGCCGATGGGGTCTTTGATGCGGGCGAATACCTGGAGTTCTATGGCAAAAAGAATGATGGTACGCTGGACAAATTCTTGTACAAACCATCTACCGCACAACCTCATGACTATTACAATTTATACAACGACACTGCTTACTATTTCTTAACAGTGCATCCGAGTCTACAAGGTAAGCGCATGAATACCTTTAGTCAGCTCAATACCTCTGCTTTTCCTGTAGAGAGCTATCACACGAGTGAGCAGTTGCAACTTTTTACTTCCAGCTATGCAGTAGGCGAAACGGTAAGTGGAGCTGTGCAGTTAACTGAATTTGATCAGGGCGAAGGATGGTCTGGTGCAGTACTTCGGGAAAACACAAATAGTGATGTGGTGGTGAACAATCTTACCAACGGAGTCCCTTCAGCAGGCTTGCCAACTCTCAATCTTCAGGTATTGGGAAGAGCCTTTACTTCACATAAAGTTGAAGTGTACGTTGGCCAAAGTGCAGGTTCGCTGCGATTAGTAACAACAGCTGATTTTTTTGGGTATACTCCTTTTACTGTTAGTAATTCATTGGAATGGTCTGATATCAGTGCCGGAGGAGCGTTGACAGTTCGGGTAAGGATTGTAGGAACCGGAAGTGCTGATTTCGTAAGCCTGTCATTCGTTAAGGTTTCGTATCCCAGAAATTTCTCCATGAGTGGAGATAACGAGCGCCTCTTTTCGCTAGCCACAGTAGCAGGAGGAAAGTCGTATGTAGAAATACAAAATCCACCCAATGGTGCCCGCGTGTTTGATATTACAGATTCTAACAATCTGATTACCATAGGCACTACACAAACAACCAGTTTGAATGCAGTCATCAACAATACACAAGAGGCACGCAAGCTTTTTATCACTAATCAAAGCATTACACCTTCCGCTATTAAGCGTGTTGTCTTTCGATCGATGAGTTCGCTCAATGCCAATTATGTGATCATTACGCACAAACAATTTCAAAGAGCTGCACTGGGAAGTTCAAATCCTGTAAGGTCTTATGCCAGTTACCGGGCGTCTGCTGAAGGGGGGGCATACGATACTTTAAGTGTTACCATCGATCAACTTTTCAATCAATTCAGCTATGGAGAAAGTACACCCTTGGCCATCTTCCGCTTTCTCAAGTTTTTAGAAACACAAAAGCGCCCTGACTATTTATTCCTGATTGGCAAAGGTCTGGATGTGAGCAATCGATACTACCGAAACCCTACAGCCTTTACCGAATACAAGGATTATGTACCGGTAGCGGGTAATCCATCTTCCGACATGTATTACAGCGTAGGCTTGAGCGATCCCAATACCAATGAGCCGGGAATACCTACCGGTCGATTAAGTGCTACACAACCCGAAGATGTAATTCGCTATTTGAATAAAGTAATTGAACAAGAAGCTCTCGGTCATGATGCGTTGTGGCGGAAGGAAGTATTGCACTTAAGTGGAGGAATTGCAGAAGGTGAACCAGAAACCTTTAAAGGCTATATGGAAGACTTTGCAGCCACTGCTATAGATGTGTATCTGGGAGGATCTGTGGATGCGATCGCTAAGCGTTCGTTGGAAGCTCAGGTGTTGATCAATATCTCCGATGAAGTAAATGCTGGTTTGGGTTTGATCACTTTTTTTGGACATAGTTCTTCCAGTACCACCGATTTTGACATAGGCTTTGTAACGGATCCCGCGTTGGGTTATGACAACAAGGGGAAGTATCCGATGCTGTTGATCAATGGATGTAATGCTGGAGCTTTTTTTAACAATCGAATTCTATTTGGAGAGGACTGGATCAATGCAGCTGACAAAGGTGCCGTTGGATTTATTGCACACAGCTCCTTTGGGTTGGCCTCTACACTAAAGCGGTATTCTGATATTTTTTACCAAGTAGCCTATGGTGATTCTACTTTCTTAAAACGAGGGGTAGGCGATGTGCAGAAAGAGGTAGCGCGCAGGTATTTGTTGGGACAATTCTTATCCATGGCAAACATATCGCAGGTTCAGCAAATGATTTTGCTGGGCGACCCGGCTGTAAAATTGTTTGGTGCAGAAAAACCTGATTACGCCATTGATGCTACTTCGGTAAGTATTACCGCTCCGGATGGAAAACCTTTGTCGGCCAGTGCATCTACTGCGATCGTGAAAACCGTGGTGAAAAATTTCGGAAGGGCAGAGGCAGGAGAATTGAAGCTTTCTGTACGCAGAACCTTGCCAGATAATACAGTCGTCACCTACGATTCTGTATACCAAGCCGTATTTTATCAGGATACTTTACTGCTTTCGCTTCCTAACTCTTTTGCTCAGGCCGGAAGTAATCAGTTTGAAGTAATGATTGATGCGGATGATACATTCGATGAATTGGATGAATCGAATAATGGGGTTAGTTTCCCTTTCTTCATTCCTCTGAACGGCACCAAGAACTTATTTCCACAGGATTTTGCTGTGATCGCCAGCACGCAACCCGAACGTAGACACTTCGTATTTATTTGATAGTCCCTGGAAAATCGAACAAAGTGTGCAATCAGAATTATTAAACAGAATACCCTTAACGCTTCAAATTACCGATTCACTCACCTACTATTGGAGAACACGGTTGAAGTATCCGGCCACGGAAGAAAATGCTGCCTGGCAAAGCAGTTCTTTCACCTATATACAGGGAAGTGTGGAGGCGTGGGGCCAACTCGCCTTTCCACAATTTTATGAGAATAGCACCGATGCCTTGTTATTGAATTCAAGTAACAGAAGCATGGTGTTTGAACCAACGACTACGCCTGTGTTGATACGCACCTTTGGTGATTTAAATACGGCTCCTGTTACAGAAGTCTCTGTAAAAATTGATGGTGCAGAATACAACCTGGCTACACAAGGACAACCCTGCCGGGATAACACCATCAACCTCATTGCCTTTAATCGGAGCAGCACAATTCCCTATGCTGGTATTCCTTTTAATTTTCAAGACCCTCGCACCTGCGGTCGCGAGCCGCAAGTAATTGTTAGTTTTCTATCAACTGAGGTATTCAATGCAGGGGTAAACGATTTGATTCAGTATGTGAACGATGTAGTTGTGGGTGACTCGGTAGTATTATTCTCTATTGGTAATCCTTCTGTAGGTACCTGGCATCCAGATGTAGTGACTGCTTTGGCGGGCTTAGGTATTTCTGCGACACAGCTTACATCCCTTTCCGCAGGAGAGCCTTTTGTTATCTATGGTAAGAAGGGGGCTGCTTCTGAAAGTGCCTTAGTATTTACATCTGAATTGAGTCCAGCTACCGAACAAGAGTTGGTGGTGAACCGAACCATTACAGGGTTTTCTTCTTCTGGGTCCATGACTTCTACTTTTGTAGGACCGGCACAACAATGGTACAAACTGAAAATGAAAGCAGTCATACAAGAAAACGATGACTTTACGGTGGATGTATTTGGCGTTACTTCTTCCGGTACCGTCACGCTGCTCTTACAAGACCTTACGATGGAAACGGACCTCAGCACCCTCTCAGCTATTGACTATCCTTTCTTAAAACTTGTGTACAAAGCAACAGATGGAACCACCCTCACACCCCCACAACTCAAGTATTGGCTGGTGGAATATGAAGCATTGCCTGAAGGAGTGTTGTATGTGGAAAGTGACAGAGAGACTTTATCGCTGGAAGAAGGAGAGGATTGGACAAATACTTTTGGATTCATTAATGTTTCTACCAAATCATTTGCGGACTCCGTAACGGTTCGATACGCCTCTATTAATAAAAACACCAATGTAGCAGAGGAGAAGCAGCAAAAGATTGGTGCTCCTTTGCCTGGCGACACTACACGCTTTCAGTTGAGCGTTTCTAGTCTCGAAAAACCCGGTTTGAATGATGTTAACATTAATGTGAACCCTGCCATTCTTCCAGAGGTATTTCTTGACAACAACATCATGACCTTGTCCGATGCCTTTACCGTGCGGGTGGATGATTCACATCCAGTGCTTTCTGTGCTCGTGGATGGAAGAATCTTGAAGAATGGCGACTTTGTTTCACCGAATCCACGGATTGAGATTTCAGTGTGGGATGAAAATGAATTGATACTAAAGACAGACACAACCGGAATGCGTGTGCTGCTGCAATATCCCTGCGATGCGAACTGTTCGCCCACCCAAATCTATTTCACCCGCTCCGATGTGCAGTGGACTCCAGCGACCAGCACCACCCCCTTTCAGGTAGTATTCAACCCAAGCAATTTGGCAGAAGGCATGTACACCTTGCAGGTTGTAGCAGAAGATGGCCGTGGCAATGAAAGTGGAGAAGATCCTTACGAGATTGCCTTTGAAGCAAAGTCTACGCAGAGCATTACGTTATCGAAGCCGTACCCAAATCCTACACAAGGAAAACTCTCTTTTGAATTGGTGCTCACTGGAAGCGAGGTTCCATCAGGCGCCTGGTTTGAGCTAATGGATAGTATGGGTAAACTCCTGTATGAAGGAAACATACCCGCTTCAGGATGGCACATCGGTACCAACCATTTCACAGTTGATGTAACGGATCAACTTGTTGGTGGCGTTTACCTCTACCGCATTCGTTTTGCTAACGGCTTAGTCCTTCACGGACAATTTGTAAGTCTCGATTAAGCGATCCGCTCAATATCAGCTCCCAATTGTTGTAAGCGTTTATCGATGTATTGATACCCGCGATCAATCTGATCGATGTTGGAAATTTCGCTGGTACCATTAGCAGACAAGGCAGCAATCAACAAGGCAACACCGGCACGAATATCAGGGGAAGCCATTTTAATTCCTTTCAATTGTTGCTTACGCTCTAAACCGATAACCGTAGCGCGATGTGGATCGCACAGAATAATTTGTGCGCCCATGTCGATGAGTTTGTCTGTAAAGAACAAACGACTCTCAAACATTTTTTGGTGGATGAGTACCGTTCCTTTTGCTTGGGTGGCTACCACCAATACAATGCTCAATAAGTCGGGGGTAAAACCTGGCCAGGGTGCATCGGCAATGGTTAAGATAGAACCATCGATGAAGGTCTCAATCTCATAAATATTTTGTGAAGGGATGTAGATGTCATCACCTTTGATTTCCATTTTAATACCCAGTCGTCTGAAAATCTCCGGAATAATACCTAGCATGTCGATGCGACAATTCTTGATGGTAATTTCCGATTGTGTCATGGCTGCAAGGCCGATGAAACTTCCAATCTCAATCATGTCGGGTAGGAGGGTGTGTTCAGTACCTCCCAGTTTCGTTACCCCTTCAATGGTTAATAAATTAGAACCCACTCCGGATATTTTCGCTCCCATGCGATTGAGCATAAGGCAGAGTTGTTGCAAGTAGGGCTCACAAGCTGCATTGTAGATAGTGGTGGTTCCTTTGGCCAGTACGGCTGCCATCACAATGTTGGCAGTACCCGTTACAGAAGCTTCATCTAAGAGCATGTAACAACCCTTCAATTCGGAGGCATCGATGTTGAAGAGATGTTCATTGGCATCGAAGTTGAATTTGGCACCTAGTTTTTGAAAGCCCAGAAAGTGCGTGTCTAATCTTCGTCTTCCAATTTTATCGCCACCGGGTTTGGGCAAGCTCGCTTTACCAAAGCGCGCGAGGATGGGGCCGAGTAACATAACCGAACCACGCAAGGCTGCTGCCTTGGCTCTGTATTGATCGGTTTCTAAAAAATCGGTGTTGATGGTGGCGGCAGTGAAACGGCAGGAAGAGTCACTTAGCTTTTCTACTTTACAACCGAGGTCGCCCACTAATTCAATAAGCTTATTGACATCGCGGATATCAGGAATGTTATGAATCGTAACGGGCTGATCGGTAAGCAACACCGCACTCACAATTTGCAGCGCTTCGTTCTTTGCACCTTGAGGAATGATTTCTCCTTTTAATTTTTTTCCGCCTTTAATTTTAAATACGCTCATGAGTCTGGATAGCTTGCTAGTAAAAAAGAAAGGGTTCATGAATGAAACCCTTTACTGTTTGCGAAGTAAGTTATTGAAAAGGTACTAATCAACCATTATCTCTTCTTCTAAACTTATTATTCTTGTTCTTATTCTTATTGAAGGGGCGATTGCCCTGATGACGTTGCCCGCTATGACCACCACCGGATTGACCGGCTTGGTGCTGACCATGAGGTCTTGTAGTCTTGCGTTCGCGATACAACTTCTCGAACATATTGTCTTCGCGAATTTGCTCGATGTTGACATTTAGTGCGCCATTAGATAATTGCTGCAAGTCGCGGAGAATTACCGAGTCATCTAAGTTCTCTTTGTTCCACGCACCAAAGAAAGTCTTCATCAACTTACCCAAGTAGATGATGGCATCCTGGCGTTCTTCGGGATCTGTTTTCTTCAGGGCCTCTTGCACCAGCAACTCAATGTTTTTGCCATAGTGCTTAAACTTAATTCTGGACTGAGGGTACTCTACTTTGTTTGGCTTGCGCTGCAAGATTTCAGGCTTGGGTACAGGGTAAGGGTTGTTGAGGTCGAGGTTAAAGTCGGCCATGATGTAGAGATCATCCCACATGCGCTGTGGATCTTCACCCTGCTCCTTAATGGTTGGGTTCAATTGCTTGATCAACTCAATGAGGGTTGCTGCTAATTCGGTGCGCTTCTCAATATCCGGCAGTGTGCGAATGTATTCCACCAGCTTCTGGATATTGCGACCGTATTCTTTTAAAATGATGTGGGGGCGCTCCGTGTTGTATTCTCCTATCGTCATGATTGTATGTCTATCTAATAGAGTCTTGTACTGACTCACTGGGATTAAGTATGAATCTTCAGTTTAGCAAAGCTAAGTAATAAGGTCTTCTCTCCAAAATTGTCGAACTGGATCTTTGCTTTGCGGTCGGCTCCGCTATTATCCATCAAAACTACCTGTCCGAAGCCAAATTTGGGGTGTTCTACCTTCATGCCCTCTTTTAGACCAGCCGTATTGCTGGGCACGAAATCGGCAGGAGGGGTATAAGCCACGGCTGACTTCTTTTGAATGGGGTTTGGGGAAGAGGTAATGGTTTTCTTAATGCCGCTCACCAGACTCTTGGCATATTGACTGCCCCCACTACTGCTGGTGGAAGGAGAGGATTGATAACCACCCCCTACTTTATTGCTCATTTTCAAGAAGCCCGAATCGATGTCTTCCAGAAAACGACTGGGCTCACAGTTCTTTAGGCGACCGAAGCGATAGCGGGTGAGTGCGTAGGAGAGAAAGAGCCTCTTCTCGGCACGGGTAATCGCTACATAAAAAAGTCTGCGTTCTTCTTCTAATTCGGCTCGGCTGCTCAGCATCATCTGTGAAGGGAAGAGATCTTCTTCCATGCCTACGATGTAAACATATTTAAACTCCAGTCCCTTGGCCATGTGGATGGTCATCAGGGTAACCTTGTCCGGATCTTTGTCCTTGTCCTCATCGTTGCCGGTAAGGAGTGATACTTCCTGCAAGAAAGATCCCAACGATTTGTCTTCACGCTCTTTGTCATCCACAAACTCCTTAATGGCGTTCAGCAATTCCTGCACGTTCTCGTAGCGGCTCAGGCCTTCTACGGTTTTGTCTTCGTACAGTTCGCGCATTAAGCCCGATCCTTTGGCAATTTCAAAAGCACACTCGTACGCATCTTTGCGCTCGGCTTCTAACTGGAAGCGTTTGATCATCGCCACAAAATCTTCGATCGGCCCGGCTGCCCGTCCGCCTACAAAAGGAGTTGCGTTTTGCACGATCTCCCAGATAGAAGCGCCATGATCGTTGGCTGCCACTACAATTTTATCGATGGTGGAATCGCCAATACCGCGTTTAGGTAAATTGATGATTCTTCTGAAGGAAGCTTCGTCCTGCTGATTCAGCGTGAAGCGCAGGTAGGCCAGAATGTCTTTGATCTCCTTGCGTTGATAGAAGGAGAGGCCTCCCACTACTTTATACTTAACATTCAGTCTGCGCAGCGATTCTTCAATGGCACGCGACTGACTGTTGGTTCGGTATAAGACAGCGAAGTCGCTGAACTTCAGCTGGTGATGCATCTTCTCTTCAAAGATGGAAGAAGCCACTAAGCGCCCTTCTTCATTATCAGAAACAGATTTGATGAGTTCAATGAGGTTGCCCTCTTCGTTGGCCGTCCATACATTTTTAGGAAGCTGTGCCTTATTCTTTTTAATAACCGAGTTGGCTGCTTCAACAATGTTTTGGGTAGAGCGATAGTTTTGCTCGAGCTTGATAATTTTTAAGTCCGGGTAATCGCGCTCAAAGTTGAGGATGTTCGAAATATCTGCCCCGCGAAAGGCATAAATACTTTGTGCATCATCGCCTACCACACACACGTTTTCGCGTACCGAGGCAAGTTTGCGGATGATGAAGTACTGGCACAAGTTGGTATCCTGAAACTCATCGACCAATACATATTGAATGCGTTGCTGGTATTTGTTCAGTACTTCCAGGTGTTCTTTAAAAAGCTTGTCGGTATTGAAAAGCAGATCATCGAAATCCATCGCACCTGCCTTAAAGCAGCGCAACGAATAGTTTCTGTAAATCTTGCCAATCTCCGGCCGCATGTTGGCGGCATCATCACCCATCAGTTCGGCATTGCCGAGGTATTGCTGCCAACCGATTAGTTTATTTTTAGCGGAAGAAATACGGTTGTAGATAATGTTGGGTTTGTACACATTATCATCGAGCTGCATTTCTTTTACGATGTTCTTAATCAGTGTTTTAGAATCATCTGTATCGTAGATGGTGAAGTTACTGGGGTATCCGATGTGGTGCGCTTCCGCGCGTAGCACGCGGGCGAACACCGAGTGAAAAGTACCCATCCATAGGTTGCGCGCTTCCGGACCGATTACTTTCTCGATGCGTTCGCGCATTTCTTTGGCGGCCTTGTTGGTAAAGGTAAGGGCCATGATGCTGAAAGGATCCACCCCTTTGCTCTGAATAAGGTGCGCAATGCGGTACGTGAGCACCCGGGTTTTGCCAGATCCCGCTCCGGCAATCAACATGCAGGGGCCATCCGTGTTTAGCACGCCCTCTCGCTGCGGTTCATTCAACGTTTCTATGTAATCCATCATAAGCAACGCGCAAGATAGTAAGGATAGGAGCAAACCTTTTCATGCATCCAATCATTTACCAGCAAATTTGTTTCAGAAAGCAAAGGGATGTGAGTCGTTTTTTTATTTTTGTACAACCACTACATGTCTATTGAATCTAAACTTCCTGCTTTTTCTAAAGATGACTTCACAGTCACAGCAGTAGAGCCGTGGTTTAAAGTAAAGCTTCAAGTCATTCAGGATTACCTGCAGGCTTTTTTAGCCGAGACTGCAGGACGAGTAAATGAAATTGTGTTTGTTGATTTGTTTGCGGGCAGTGGTTTCTATTCGGTTGGGCATCAACGCGAGTTAATTCCCATGCCGGGCTTGCTGGCTTTAAAGCAAGATCCACCCTTCACCAAAGTGATTCTTTGTGAACAGGAGGCCGAAGCGGCAAAAGCGTTAAAGGTGAGAACCAATAAGTTTTTCCCATTCCCCCCAGTAAAAAGGATTATAAAGTAGCCGTACTTTGTCTGGTAGATCCGTTTACCATACAATATGAATTTAGTCTTTTGGAAAAGTTGGCCAGTTTTGGGTATAGTTTTTTGATCCCCTATACCTTTCAATTGAACGCGCGTTCCGACTTTCGTTTCTATCAGAAAGAAAAAAGAGACGAGGTCAAGTATTTTGTGGGCGCCAACGAAGGGTCGGTGATGTCGGCCAATAACAATACAGAGTTTTACAAAAAGCTGGTGCGGTCGCACCAGAACAATATGCTCACCCTGGGCTTGTCTGTTTCCTTGTCTGCACATAAGCTGGAATCGAAGCAGATGGACATGCCTTTCTTTTATGTGGGTCTCTTCTCCAAGCAAGTTTCTGCCAAGGTAATTGCCAGAGAAATTGCCTACCTATCAATTAACCCTACCTTTGCGCTATGATTAAGATTGGAGAAGTTCTCGTCTCAGATGATATTAAAGAGAAAGAGTTTGTGTGCAACCTCACCAAGTGTAAGGGTGCCTGCTGTGTAGAAGGAGATTATGGAGCACCACTGGAAGAGGAAGAGCTGACAATTCTGGCAGAGATCTATCCAAAAGTAAAGCCTTATTTATCCAAAGAGGGCATAGCCGAAATAGAAAAGCAAGGAACGCACGTGCTGGACGATGATGGCGATTTATCTACACCAATCATTGCCGGCCGTGAGTGTGTGTATGCCATTTATGATGAGAAGAAGGTACTGAAGTGTGGCATTGAGCAAGCCTATAATGATGGTAAAATTTCTTTCAAGAAACCCATCTCGTGTCACTTGTATCCCATCCGCATTGCCAAGAAGAAAAACTTTGAAGCCGTTAATTACCACAAGTGGCACATCTGCTCCGATGCCTGCACACTTGGCAAAGAACTACAAGTGCCTTTGTATAAATTTCTGAAAGATCCCCTCATCCGCAAGTATGGCGAAGCCTGGTACAAGGAATTGGTAGAGGTTATTGAGAAATAGTTATCGGTTGTGAGTTATCAGTTAACTGTAAACTGATAACTGTAACACTGCTTCACTTCCGGAGGTACCGTTTCACTTCCCTTGAGTACTGTATTGCCACCCGGAGGTACTGCATCATTGTCCGGAGCAACCGCGCGACTGTATTGGAGCACCGTGTTACTGTCCCGGACTATCATGTCATTGTCCTGGGGTACTGTGCTGTCGTCCGGAGCTATTGCACGGGTGTATTGGAGTATCATATTATTGTCCGGAGCTACTGTGTCACTGTCCTGGGGTAGTGTGTTACTGTCCGGAGGTACTGTGTTACTTGCCTGGGGCACTGTATCATTTGCCGGAGGCACCGACTCACTGTCCTGGAGTACTGTATTAGTTGCCGAAGCTATCGCCCGGCTGTATTGAATACAAATTCGGAATAGCTGTGTTATTGAGGAGCAGGTATCAGCTAACCGATAACATTAAATGATTAACAACCTCAGAGCTTTAGCCTAAAACCATAGACAGCCAGCTCGCCTTGCATAAAGTCCAAATCTTCTGATCGACTAAAGCCAAGACCTTCATACATTTTCCAAGCCTGTTGCATGGCTTTGGTGGTATGAATCACCATTTGCGCTAAGCCCAATAGTTTGGCTTTGTGAATGCAGGCCAGGGTAAGAAGTTTTCCAAGTCCTTTTCCTCTGGCCGCTTCAGCAACGGCCAAGAGCCTGAACCCGGCAGTATTCTTTTCTTGTGTAGCTATTCCGCCCGAGCCGTAATACTGCATCTCGCTAAAAAAGACGACAGCACCATCAATTGTTCCATCGCTTGATACAGCTACCAGTAGTTCTACTCCTGGTTTCTGAGTAAAGTCCCCTACGTTTTCTAATAATTTGTAATACTGCGGTTGTTCAGTTGGTTTAGGGAAGCCATCCAATTGTGAGTAAACCTTCACCATCAGCTGGCCGATGAAGGGGAATTCAGAAGGATGAGCGTTTCGTATAGAGTATGACATACGTGATCTGTTTTGTGAAGACGGGACTAATGGTAAAGCTACCTAAATAGTGGACAAAGTCAACTAAATGCACTAACTTTACTCTATGAAAGAAAAGGATATAGAAGAGGTGCGCTCCTTTAACAGGGTGTACACTGTATTTATGGGCATCCTGAACCAACGATTTCTACAAAGTAAATTTTCGTTGGTGGAAACGAGAGTCTTGCACGCAGCGCTTCATCAGGATGGCATTACACCTTCCGAGATTACGGCCTTATTGAATATTGATAAGAGTTATTTGAGTAGAATTATTACCAGCCTTCTTCGAAGAAAGGTACTTAGGAAAAGAAAATCAGCCGATGATGGAAGATCAATTCATCTATCGATTACAGAAATCGGGAGGAGGGAGTTTGAGAAACTCAACGAAGCTTCGAACCTGCAGGTAGCAGGTCTATTAGCACAGTTGTCTGAAAGCGACTGTAAACGATTAGTCAAGAATATGTCAGAAATCAGAAGCATTCTGGAAAATAGATAGGGGCTAAGGTTATTGATTGTATTTCAATTTGATTTCAAAGGCAAGTACTTTATTTAAAACTGGATGATACTGGCTTTAAAACAAAGAAACCTTTCCGCTTTCACGAAAAGGTTTCTATTTGTTGTCGGGGCGGCAGGATTCGAACCTGCGGCCCCCTGGTCCCAAACCAGGTGCGCTACCGGACTGCGCTACGCCCCGAACAATATTTTATGCCTTTTGGATAACTAAGTGATCTATCCCAAACTTGTCAAGCTCCGTCCGGTAAACCGGACTGCTTGATTGCCGATTCTTTTAAGAAGGGCTGCAAAAGTATAATTAATACTGTACAATCCTAAGTCTTCTTAACTTTTTGTGATCCGACAGGGACTCGAACCCCGAACCGTCAGCTTAGAAGGCTGATGCTCTATCCAGTTGAGCTATCGGACCCAAACTGCGCCCCTGCCCCCTAACCATTTCTGGCTTCGTTTGGCTGGCCGCTAGCTAAAATTCTTTTCTTCAAAACCGCCTTTCCAGAGCCTGTTTTAAAATACTTTTCAAGCTCAATCGCCTTCTCTTTAGTTCTTACTGCCACGTAAGCATCTAACTGAAAAGGGGCATAATGCTTTGTTGACTGTGTCAATCCTTCGTTGTGTTCAGCCAATCTTCTATCCAAATCATTGGTGAAACCAATATAGATGTAAGAATGGTTGATACTTTTCAAAACGTACACATACCACATATGCCTGCTTGACGAAGCTGAGGCTTGCCCTAAGGCAAGAATCAGCGTAGTTAAGCGGAGAGAGGGGGATTCGAACCCCCGGTACAGAATGACCCGTACGACAGTTTAGCAAACTATTGGTTTCAGCCACTCACCCATCTCTCCTAAAATGGTTTTTTCCTTCTTCCTTCTGAAAAAAGAGTTGCAAATATAAGCGAACTGCTTGATTTCTCAACCATCTTCTGCAAAGATGACCTAAAAAGTTATTCCCAGTCTTCCATCCAGCATTTCAGCCACCTCCAGGTGCGCCTTTAGGGAAAAACCAATGCGTAGTCTTTTGGAAAAGGCATAGTCCAAAACATAGCGCTGAAAGACTGCATGGGAATTGTCATAATCCTTATAGACGTAGATACCAAGTAGTTGCGAGAAGGATACACGTCCCAGAGAAAGTTCATGTCCTCCTATCAGCGAGGCGATCCAGGGACTGCTCTCATATCCAAAGAGCTCACCGGTTTCAGGAATCGACTGATCATACGAAACTTCTGTACCGACTGCCCATGAGCTGCAATGGTTAAAATGTTTGGATACTTTAAAACTAAGCCCCATCATTCTCTCTTTTCCAAAACTTTCATAAGCAGCATTCACAAAGCGTTTCACCGTAAAGAAATCAACTGAATAATGGAGCAAGGGGTCGAAGCTTTTGATTCGGGTTCGTGATGGTAGGGTATTAGGTTGAATAAGATAGGTCATGGACAGCGCAGCCGTAGGAAAATTCATTCCGTAGTTTGGGATGCGTGTACGTCCGTTGGAAATATGATTAAAGTTGGCACTTAGGGAGAATTGAAGGTGATCTTTAACTGTATATGTTCCGGTAAATCCGGCACGAATCAGTCCGCTTACTGAATTGCTGTAGAATAAATTGGAGGGGTTTTCTTCGCGGTCGTATACATTCGTTAGAAAAATGAGCCCTGCGGCTCCGGTAAAGGAGAAGGAAAGTTTTGAGAAGGTTAATTGGGGCTCCGTGTATAACATAAAGTAAGAGCCCTTTCCCAATACTTCTGGATTACCAAAATCTACATAGCCAAGAAGGAGTCCGGATTTGCGATAGCAATTGGCCGATGACCAGCCGTTTTGAGAATAATTGAGCCAGCTGAAATCAAGCTCTGCCATAAAGGGATAGGCTCCTTCGGCTGGTTTCTTCAAACTATCACTGTGCGGAATAATGAAGCCTTTGTGAAGACTTGCTTTAATTGAAAAGGTGGCACTGTCAACTTGTGCGAAGGCAGTGTTTGACAGAAGAGATAGAAAGAAGATAAAGGCTACTGACGAACGTACTCTATGCAAACGACTGTATAATTTAATAGTATAGACTTTTTCGTTTTTCTGTTTTTAATAAGGAGCCAGTTAAGCAAGCAAAGCCAGCCACGAGCCCACCTAGTAAAGCGGTCACAAAGAAAAGCAAAGTCTTGTTAATTGAAAGGATGCCAGCTACTCGTTCTGCGAGAGGGGCTGCCCCTGCATTATCTAAAAAGAAGGCATAGCCACCCCAGAGGAGTGCAATGGCCAAAAAGCCTGCGAAAAAATTCTGATTAGACTTTAGCAGGTAGCCAAAGGCAAAAGAAGTGATGGCCATTGTCCACCAGGGAAAGAAAAGTTGTAACACAAGGGCACTGCCAAGGATGGCGATCAGTTGAATAAGGAATCTCATTTCTGTGATGGATTTAGTTGAAGAGTAGAAAGTGCAGTGGCTTCTTCTGCACTGCGTAAGAATTGTAATGGAAAATATTGAGCACCTGTCCAGCGACCGAGCATCTGATCATAATGTTTGCTACCAGGATTACCCGATTGTCCGCCCGGATAAGTAGCCCAAGCTTTTACGCCTGTTTTTTCCATGCTCGTCACCATCCGCCAAGAGGGACCGTGCGTGCGAGAATTGGCATTCACGATGTCGTGATTGCCTCCGTGTTTTATATGAATGCTCAAGGCATCAATGCGGAGTAAGTGTCCGATGTAACTGTCTTTAAAGTCAGCCCAGGGAACAGAGTCGCAATTGTTTTTCTTTTTCCATTCCTCAATGTTAGCAACTCCTTTGCGAAAGGCATTCACCAACAGACTTTGAGCATTTTCTTTTTCAGGAGTTTCCTGATTATCAAACCAAGGCAAGTTGGGCTGTTCTTTTAAGAGTTGAATCGTGCGGTAAGTAGTCGGATTGTAAAGTGCGGTTCCTTCTTTGCGCAATTCATCCCAGGTAAGGGGAATGAGGGCATCCCACCAGGCTTCGTAGTAGGAGGCCCCCTCACTATCAATGTTGTTAAAATAGTCCCAGGCTTTTAGTGTTTCGATGGCAGCCTTTTCTTCTGCGCTCAGCGAAGAGATGGTAGCCACTTGTTCAAGAAAGTAGGGAAGACTTTCGGCTGCTTTCAAATTGTAATTATCATTCTGCAACTTCATCATGTCTTCCGGCATCACATCCGCAGCGGCACGCAGTGTGTTGTTAATGCGTCTGTTGCGATAGGCCTCGTAACTGGTAGCGTGTATGTAATAGGGATAAGTAGAATCCGCTGGATACTGATTGGCAGAGCTAATGAAGCCGCGCTCCGGATTTTTGCTCATCACATTTTGCTCGTTGGGGATAAAGGCTTGCCAGCCATTGCTGGTCTTGCTTCCGTCCAATACAAATTTGCCTTCGTCCTTTCTGCGCACCGGAAACTTTCCCTGTATGCGCATGGCGATGTCTCCGTTGGTAGCAGCAAAGGCAAAGTTTTGAGCAGGACCGCTGTAGTGGTTCAGTGCACTCATGTATTCACTGTGGTTATCAGCGCGGTTCAATTCATAAAACGTTTGTGACTCGTTCGATTGATCGTGAGCGATCCAACGGAAGGCATAGTGTTTTAGATTATCATCAGCATGGTAGCTGTCATCGTACGTAACAGGTCCCCAGTGTGTGTAGATAACCGTATCCTGAAAAGCTTCACGGCCTCGCACGGAAAAGGTCTCGATCACTTTATTACTCTTCACCCAGTTGCTATCTAAGCGATATTCATTTTTGGATTTGTCCTTGAACTCGATGCTGTACCAATCCACCAGATCGCGTTGCCCATTGGTAACCGCCCAGGAGATGGAGTCGTTGAAGCCGATGATCACGTGTGGTGCGCCTGGCAGGGAAACACCCATCACATTCGTGTCGGGTGTTTTAAGTTGAATGGCAAACCAAATGGAGGGAAGACTT
>LNEN01000216.1 GCA_001464155.1 Cytophagales bacterium Ga0077538
TGAGATGTTGAATTCTTTTTCGAACTCCATGATCAACTCAACAGTATCAAGTGAATCAGCGCCAAGATCGTTTGTGAAGCTAGCCTCAGGAGTAACTTCAGATTCTTCTACGCCAAGCTTTTCGATGATGATCTGCTTTACTTTTTGTGCAATTTCAGACATGTTTGTAAGGTTTTGGATTTTAAAATCAGTGCAAAGAAAGAGATTTACAGCATAATTGTCAAATCGACAGCCTGAAACGATAAAATTGTCGGATAGCCCCATTTTATGAAGAAAACGAAGCTTGTAGTAGAGTATGATTTTGACTTTGTGTTGGTGGGGATTACTACCAGCCTGAAAGCCTATAAGCTTGCCTGGGAACTAAACCAAAAGTTATCGATTCACTTGGTAAAGAAGGAATCGATTGTGGTTGGCTTTAAAGGCATTGAAAAGGCGTTTGCGAGCCACATCCATCAAACACCTCGTAGGTTTATACGCTTGCTAACGAATAAGCTACAAGATGCTGACGGAAAATACTTACTCGCTCCCGAATACCCTCATTTCGATTATTTAATAGTAATACAGGATGCCGAACAATCGTTTGCAGAAAATATATTGAATGCCGTTCGTCAAATTCCTTCGGTAGAACTCGCTGCTTTTATACCTTTGGAAACTCTCAAAACGAAAGAGAATTTTATTTTCTAATCATTATGGCTGAAAAAGTTGCGTACAACAAGACTAAGATCGTTGCTACTGTAGGACCTGCATCTAATAATAAAGACATGCTACGTGCTCTTATTAAAGAGGGAGTAGATGTATTTCGGTTAAACTTTTCTCATGGCGCCCACGAAGACCACGCAAAGGTGGTGAAGTGCGTTCGTGAACTCAATGAAGAGATGGGTACCCACGTATGCTTGTTGCAAGATTTACAAGGCCCCAAAATTCGTGTGCAGGACATGCAGCCAGAGGTGGTGCTTGAACGCGGCCAAGAGTTCATTATTACTACCCGTGAAATGGTAGGCAATCGTGAAATGGCAAGCACTTCGTACAAAGCCTTGCCTAACGATGTGAAAACAGGTGACTCCATTTTGATTGATGATGGCAAAATAGAATTGAAGGTTACGGAAGTACGCGATATTGATGTAGTAACCGAAGTTATTTATGGCGGACCACTTAAGTCAAAGAAGGGCATTAACCTCCCTTTTACTAAAGTATCTGCCCCCTCCTTAACAGAGAAGGATTTAAAAGATTTAGAATTTGGTTTGAAGCATGATGTAGAGTGGATCGCTCTGTCTTTTGTGCGCAAGGCACACGACATCAATGTGCTTAGAAATATTATTGATCAGAATAAATCCAATGCCAAGATTGTAGCCAAAATTGAAAAGCCAGAAGCGCTTAGCAATATTGACGAAATCATTGCTGCTACCGATGCCATCATGGTGGCACGTGGCGATTTGGGTGTAGAGATTTGGATGGAAGAAGTGCCGATGGTGCAGAAAATGCTGGTAGAAAAATGTAACAAGGCCAGTAAGCCGGTTATTGTTGCAACCCAGATGATGGAGAGCATGATCGAGAATCCTCGTCCTACCCGTGCAGAGACGAATGACGTAGCGAATGCTGTCATGGATGGTGCCGATGCCTTAATGCTTTCAGCAGAGACAGCAGCCGGTAAATATCCGATTGAAGTAATTCGCAGTATGGTGAGAACCATTGCTTCTGTTGAAAAGAATCCTAAAATTTATTTCAAATACCGCGAGCTGGATACCACCACAGATAGTTATGTGAATGATAGTTTGGTGCTCTCTGCCTGTAAATTGGCAAAAGACATTGGCGCAAAAGCCATTGTTGGCATGACCTACTCTGGCTACACCGCTTTTAAAGCTTCTTCTCACAGACCCAACACTAACATTTTTGTATTCACGGGCAATAAGACGATCCTGAATACCATGAGTCTAGTATGGGGTGCTCGTACCTATTTCTACGACAAGATGTTTTCTACGGATGCTACGATGGAAGATGTAGAGAACACCCTAAAGCGTGATGGTCACGTGCAATCTGGCGATACGTTTATTGTGTTGGCCAGTATGCCTATCCACGAGCGCAACAGAACAAATACGATTAAGGTGAATGTGGTAAAATAACGGAGGGCTGACAACGGATAAAAGTTTTCCGTTGTCAGTTTTCCGTTGTCAGTTTAGGCACTACTAATATCACATCTTCCCTCTCGACTACCACCATCCCTGCAGGATCTCCCTTTCTTTTTCGAACATATTTTTTAGGTGTGTAGGCTACGGGTGCTAAGCTCTCGGTTTTGCGTTTTGAATTGTAGGCAGCCAATTGAGCAGCGCGTTCAATCACCTCTTTGGGGAACGGTTTACCCGCCTGGTATTTGATCACTACATGCGAACCAGCCACATCTTTTGCGTGCAGCCATAAGTCTTCTTTGTAAGTGTGTTTCAACGTTAACACATCATTAGCCTGAGCATTGCGGCCCACCCAAATGGTGTACCCACGATAAGTAAATTCGTGGTAGGGTAGGGGTGTGTTAATTTCTTTCTTTTCAGGAAGCGCTAGTTGGGAGACAAGTTGTGCTTCTGTCTTTCTTTTTTCTTCTTCTTTCTCTGCTATGTTTTTTTGCAGGCGATTGATCTCTATCTGTTGATTTTTCGATTTGCGATAATAGACCTCTGCATTTTTCTGCAGACTGAGCTCGCGCTTTAGCTTAATTTCTATCGGAAGGTTGTTATGATAAAAGTTGGAGACTGCAATTTTCTCTTCTCCATCAGTAGAAAGGTGCAGATTAGCCATCAATAAATCGGCCCATTCTTTATAGTGTTGATCCTGTTCAATCTCCCGGAGTTTTGCACTTGTTTTAATGAGGTAATTTTCCGCCTGCGCGATGTGTTGCTGCAGCTGATGTTGTCTCTTTGCCTTTTCTTGTGTGTAGGCTCCGGCCTGCAAGTACTCTTGGCAAAAGTGAGTCAATGCCTTGCGTGGTGAGTTCTCGGTTCTTAATACTTCGCCCGTGTTAAGCAAGGAAAGCGCTAAGGAGTTGTGGTGTCGGATAATAAAATAGTCAGGATGCTCCAGTTTCTTTTTAATGTCCTGCAAGCGAAGCCATTGTTGCTCAGGCGCGAGCGAAAAGAATCCTTCTTCTTGCAACACCATCCAGACGATCTTGCCAAAGGTGAAATAGTGCGTCTTTAGTGTTGGTTGGGCCAGAGAGAACGCCTCTTCACTCCAAAACGTTCATCCGCTTCCAGGTTATTTCTAAAGAGTGCATGAACATGATCATCTTTAAAGAGTAGGGCATTGGAACGATTGCCATGCATTTTAAAAAGCAAGGAGTAGTCTTCGTTGAGTTCTAATGAAAAACTTCTTTCGTTGGTGAACTGCCGAACTCCTGTAATGCGTAAACCAATACAATCTGGAAACAGATCAACACTGTTTTTCTTGGCGCGGTGAAATACATCCGGAAAGGAAAGACAAGAAAAAGCAGGTTGAAGATTGGCTTTTATGTAAAAGGACTTTACCCCCACCTCTATTCGTACCACCAGTTCTTCCTTATTCTGACTAAAGCACTCGGAGATGACACCGCCCAATACAAGTGGTCTCAGTTCTTCAGTTAGTTGACGAAGCAGGTAATAATTATTATGCACAGGGAAAGTTACTAGTTATCTGTTAATAGTTGCTCAGGTTCGAAGAACCGATCACGATTAACTGATAACAATTTGCAGTCCATCATACGCAAGTGAAATATGCGCTGGCAATTTCTTTTCGATAGGGGTGTGCTTGCCCAATTTGTGACTGATGTGGGTGAAGTAGGTCTTCTTTGGTTTAATCCGATCCACTACTTCAATAGCCTCCTCCAAATTAAAATGGGAGATGTGTTTTTCTACTTGTAAAGCATTCAATACGAGTATTTCCGTTCCTTTAAGTCGTTCGTATGTTTCTTCAGGAATGTAGTTAGCATCGGTAATGTAACTGAAGTTGTTAACGCGAAAGCCAAGTACAGGGAGTTTCATATGCATAACCGGAAGGGGAGTTATATGCACATTGTTAATTTTAAAAGGCTCTGAATTTATTTCATTTAGTAAGAGTCTGGGTATGCCCGGATACTTGAAATCGGAAAAGGCATAAGCATACTCGACCTTTAATTGTTCCAACACCGGGGCTGTTCCATACACCGGCATGTCCATTTCTTGTAAGAAGTTATAGGCACGTACGTCATCCAATCCAGCTGTATGATCGCGGTGAGCGTGCGTGAACAGCACAGCATCTACACGCGGAATGCGTTCGCGCAACATCTGTTGCCGGAAGTCGGGGCCGGTATCAACAATAAAACTTTGGTCTTCGATGGAAAGGTGAATAGAAGTTCTTAGCCGTTTATCGCGGTAGTCAAGCGAAGTGCATACTTCGCAAGAGCAGGCGATAACAGGAACCCCCTGTGAGGTGCCGGTGCCAAGAAAAGTAGCGATCAATTGCTGACAGATGTTTGCTGTAACTCTTCGTAAAGCTTCATGTTTTTCTCACTGAATTTGCTGGTATCAAGTTCGGTTCCTTTCACGATATCCAGCAAGGCATTGATCTTGCCTTCAGTGGTATAAAACTTATTTACAATCATGATTTTTTGATCCTTTAACACACAGTAACCCGACTTAAAATTGCCTTTTTCATAGCGCAACATATAATCTGACTCACCGATCATTTCTTCGAGTTTCAGCAGGAATTGGTTTGTGTATTTTATCATAAATTCTCCTCTACCGGTACTAATGGGTTCAACGCCCGCAAGATAGGCAAATCACAGAACAGTCAATAGTACCGAAGTGTAGTTCTAAGGCCCCATAATTCGCAAAGGAGAGGCAGCCTTTGTACCTTTGAGTTGTGCCTCAAAAAACGCTATATGTACTGGTGGGCCCTACTGCTGTGGGTAAAACCGCGCTGTCCATCGCCCTCGCAAAACAGCTAAAAACCGAGATTATATCTGCAGACTCGCGGCAAATTTATCGGGAAATGACCTTGGGAACTGCAAAACCCAGCCCGGAAGAACTTGTCGACATACCACATCACTTCATTAATTCCCACTCCATCGAACAAGAGTACAACGCAGGGCAATATGAGCGTGAGGCGCAGGCTGTATTAGACATTTTATTTAAACGACATGGATCGCTGGTATTGGTGGGGGGAAGTGGCCTTTACATTAAAGGTTTGCTGGAGGGGTTTGATACCATTCCAGAGGTACCAGAGCACGTTCGGGAGAGTCTGGAGGAGCAATTTGAGCAGAAGGGACTTGTTTGGTTGCAACAGGAGTTGGAAACGCATGACCCCGATTTATTTGAAGGGATTGATCAGCAAAACCCGCATCGCTTAATCAGAGCATTAGAGGTGAAGATGTATACTGGCCAATCCATTCAAAGCTTTAGGGGCCTTAAAAAGAAGGAGCATGATTTTCGAGTGGTGAAGGTGGGGCTTGAGCTTGACAGAGAAAGCCTTTACAAGCGTATTGATAGGCGCATGGATAGTATGATTGCTCAAGGCTTATTTGAAGAGGCGCAGAGGCTTTATCCGAAGCGAGAGCTAAATGCACTTCAGACAGTGGGGTATCAGGAAATTTTCGATTTTATGGAGGGCAAATATGATAAAGCCGAGGCCATTCGTTTACTAAAGCGCAACTCAAGGCGCTACGCGAAACGCCAATTGACGTGGTTTAAACGGGATGAAGAAATTACCTGGCTTTCAGCTGCCGAAGAGGTTTCAGCTTTAGTACAAAAAGTAAGAAGTCTATAAAAGAAAAAAGCGTCTGATGACGCCTTTCCTAACCTATCCGATAGTCCCCACCATCGGAATCAACCCAAATTCTTATCTATATTTCAATTTGCTATTGTCCTTCACTGCCTTATTAGTAGTCACATTACGCTTCTGAGCTAAGAGGTGGCAGGCATTAGACATATTGTTATTATGCTTTTTGTAAACCGCTTTGTTCTTCTTCTGATTCTCACGCTGATAATCTTTTGCTTCAGCAGTGGTTGCAGAAATGATCATTCCAATTAAGATCGCGATGATCAATACAAAAATCTGCTTTACTCGACCTGTCATATTGATGTTTCCAACTTCTTTGCTGCCAGTTTTCATACTTGTAGTTGAGATCATGTCTTTTGGGTTTTGTTGATACAAATGTCGGCCAGACCAGACCAGGGCACATGCGATAATGGGTGCGCATCCTACATCCGTAGTTTTACTTGCCACAACAGAGACCTAGCAGAAAATGGAGGACTCTCCATCTGAAAACCTCATTTTTAGTTCTAAAATGAGGTTTTGGAAGAGTAACTTTGAGATTCCCTTACAGCACTTAAAGTGATACTTAAAGTGAAAAAGTTAAAAACAGATCGTTTCCCCTTCAAATCTTGCACGAAAACATGGAGATGCTTCATCATTCGCACCTAAAAGGAAGATCTCTAATAAAAGAACAGGGTAGGTCTGAAGGCCAGAATGGAATTTTGAGATGGCTGGGTATTTTGGAAGAAACCTTGGTGAAATGCTTAGTTACTTCACTCCCAACTTAGAAAGCTTTGAAATCTACTCTGCGATTTTGCTGCTTGCCTTGTAAAGCGAATTCAACGGCAATTAAAAAAGGATCCATGTCCACAACCGCAAACTCATCCTGATCGAAGGTAAAATAGAGTGGTTCTAGTTCAATCGGCTCGCTATCTGTTTTCTTGGTTAATGTGTTGGAAACGAGCCTGCGTATTTCTTCATGTTTCTCTGATGATGGGGTGGGCAAGTGATTTAAGGCAAGAACTTGATCCTCTTTTTTATGAAGTTGATCTAATTTCTCCTTGGAGGCGATAGGGGTTGGTGTAAATACTGCCTTGGGTGGAGGTGCTACTTTAGGGGCTGGCTGCACTAGGGGAGGAGCCTTTTTTGTACTCGCCACTGTTGGCGTTACATCCACTTCCGCCATCGTAGCAGGCTTGCTTTTCTTTTTAGAAGTGCCATGCGCGTGTACGGGTCTGTTTTTAGTAGATTTTCGGTTCTTTTTTGTGATGTCGCATGCTCTGGCCAGAGAGGAGTTTCCTTTCTTATAAATGTTCTTATAGTACCGGGCTTTATTCTTATGAAAATCCTGGGCCTGACTAGTAAAAGCTAAAAATAATGCAAAAAAAAGCCATACGGACTTAGCTGTGGCTTGGGTGGGGCTGGTTAAAAGAGAGGTCATTCTTTTGCCTGCTTTGATGCTTAATGGGTTGGGGTTCATCAAAAAGCAACACGAAGTTACAGATTATTAGGGATTTAACGCAATATGGGATCTGAGTGAATCAGAACAGCAAAGTACAATTGCGTTTATGGCCTGAAAATATTGATAAAAAAAGCCCGAAGCAGACAGGATTTTAGGAGGCGATGGGTCGATTCAGAGTCTTGTCAGGACTCATAAACTTTTAAAAAGTCCAGCACTTCCTGGCGCACATCGCGTGTTTCGCCCTCATCATAGGCAGCGGTGGCAATGGACTTAAAGAGCTCGCTCACCAGATTTTCTTTGAACCCTAGTTTTACCGCGTATAAAGAGGCCACTTCTAACTCAACATCTTCTACCACCTGATCGAGGTAAATCATGTATACCAAATGATACATGGCTTCCAGCGTTTCCACTTTACTGCTGGGATCTTTATAAGCCAGATCGGAAACATCAACATTGATGTGAAGTAAATCGGTTGGGGTAAGATGCAGTTGAAAGCCCCATTTCAATAAACACCGTAAGTAACTGCTTTGCACTTTTTCTTTTTCCAAAAAGAGCGCGAGCATGTTTAAGTAACTTTTCTTGATGGAGATTAATTGTTCCTTACTGAGTTCAGTTTCCATGGGCTAGAGGCTTATGTCGCAAAGGCGACTATCGGGGTCAAATCCGTTTTTGAATTTCGTAAAAAAAATCGGGTATGAAGGCTAAAGCAAGTGTTTTTTTTCTGTTCGCTGCTTTTTCGTGCATTGGCGTTGATTACGTAGATGATCCTCTTGATGAAGTAAATGGCAATAAGATAAAGTTTGTTGAACCGGCTTCTCAGACACTGGCCCTGCGGGTTGGGGAAAGTTTTCAGGTAGATGCACTGTATTGCGATCCGTATGGTCTTGAGCGTGAGGTGCTATTGAATTGGGTAAGCAGGCATCCTGAGATTGCCACTGTCCAAGATGGATTGGTGAGGGCTCTGGCAAAAGGCACCGCAACCATTGAAGCTTCTTATATGCAGACGATCGCTGGCGTGCGCGTGACGGTAGTAGACAGTAATGAACAAGTGGCGGCTGTTACCCTTGTGATCCCTTCTAGCACCAACCTCGCTCCAGGTCAAATGCTTTCGTTAACCGCCATTGTAAAAAATATTAGCGGGGAAATTTTACCTGATAAAAACCTTGAATGGTTTTCTGAGAATCCTTCTCTTGCTACCATTACTTCAGCTGGTTTGCTCACAGCTATTTCTACAGGAACGGTGGAGGTGCACGCAAAGTCGGAAGGGGTAAAGAGCAATTCGCTTGTCTTTACCATTACAAACATTACCAAACGAACCGGTAGTTTTCAAAGTGCGGGAGGATATTTTAGTAATGGAACCGTAGAAGTTGAACAACTAAATGGAAAACTGAGAATAACATTGAGCGCAGATTTTACAGCCAGCATTGCAGCCGGCACTTATCTGTACCTGGCTAATTCTACCAATGGTGCGGATGTCAAGATTAATGGATTGGAACTTGGACAATATACTCCCACAGGCACTAAAATTTTCGAAACGACAAGTGCTTCGTTGTTACAATATAAATATGTAGTCGTGTTGTGTAAGCCCTTTGGGGTAACCTTTGGTTTTGCTCAATTAACGCCCTAGACCTATGAAAAAGCTAGCAGTCTTCAGTTTCTTGTTTTTGTTATTTGCCTTTGATGTACAGGCAGGTGGGGGGTGGCCTCAGGCAAGAAGGCAAGGATATTTTAAGTTAGGACAAAATGGTATTCAAGCGTCCAACATTTATGATGCTAGCGGAACGGTGATTCCCATCACACCTTCCACGGGTATTTTCACTACCAGTCTGTATGGCGAGTATGGTATTACAAACCGGTTTACGGCCATACTTTACTTACCCTTTTTTGTTCGAAGTATCCAAAATGAATTGCAATACAACCAAAGTGGTGCAGTGGAAGAAGGCGATGAACTGAATTCCATTGGTGATACTGATCTTTCTTTTAAATATGGATTGGTAGTTAATAAACCGGTGGTAGTAAGTGCTACGCTACTATTCGGTTTGCCTTTTGGAAACAACGGGGGTGGTAAAACAGGGGTACTGCAAACAGGAGATGGAGAGTTTAATCAAATGCTGCGAATTGATGTGAGTCATTCCTTCTACCCACGTCCTCTCTACACCTCTGCCTATGCTGGTTTTAATAATCGAACCAATGGTTTTTCAGACGAGTGGAGGGCCGGTTTGGAAGTAGGGTATACGATTAAACAAAAGCTTACACTTATCGCAAAGCTATCAGTAGTACAATCTTTTTTCAATGGTTCAGAAAGTGTGCCCAGTAACGGAATCTTTTCTAATAACACCGAATATGTTTCTCCAGAAATAGAAGTGGCGTATTCCGTTAAACCGAGGTGGGGATTTTCTTTTTCAGCAGGAGGTGCTTTGGCTGCTCGCAATATTTTGGCAGCTCCTAATTATGGCGTTGGCGTTTTTCTGAAGACAGGAAATTAATTCGCCAAGCAATGTTTCTTTCTCAATTTGGAAGCATTCGTATGCCCCAACGCACTGGCTTTCTCTAAATCTTCACACAGCCTAGAGGTATTGCCTGTTTGAAGGGCCGCCACAGAGCGATTGTAGTACACATTTGCTTGTTTCGGTCTGAGTAGAATAGACCAGCTGCAATCTTTTTCAGCATCCTCATATTTTTTTAGCGCCAGGTTGACGGCTGCTCTTCGATTGAAGATGTCGACATAAATATCGTGCACATACCTAGGGTCCATGATGATCTCAAAAGCTTCACCATACAGACGTGTCATGTGCTCTTTAAAATTTTTTCTTCCCAGGCTCAGGTAGTAGAGTGCCTGATCTAAATCCTTTACATCATCTTGGTAAATAAGAGCAATTCTATAAATCAGTTCGATATTTCTGGGTTGAAGCGTGAGCAGTTCTTTTAGGGAAACCAACGAAGCTTCGAATTGTCCGGTGTAGTAATCGCACTCGGCAATGCGTTGCAGGGTTAGCATGCTGGTAGGTTCTTCAAAGCGCTGTAGCAGTTTGAAATGCTCACGTGCCTTTTCAAATTCAAACGTTTCAAATTCATGATGCGCTTGTTTTCGCAATGCGCTTAGGAGGCTGTCCTCTGTGTAGGCAAAGATGAAATCCAAAGGTTCCTCTTCCTGAATTTTTCGAATGCGGTGAATGGCTTCCTCCTGCTTTCCGCTACTGAACAAGCCATTCACCTGACTGATTAGAGCAAGGTTATAACGATGTGTCTCAGCCATGTTATGTTCGTGGACATATTCGATCACATTGATAACAGCAAAGCAAAAGCCGGCAATAACCAAGAATACACCAATGGCCAATGCCTGAATTCGAAAGTATCGTTTATCAAACGTATAGGTACTTTGTTGTGTTTGTCGCCATTGTTCGTAGCGTTGCCTGTGGTATTGCTTCCAATAGGCGGATGTATCGTGTGCGCTGCTATGGTGTGTGTGCTTCGGATAGGAGATACCCGCATCATAAAAAACTTTCTTGGTAGGGTCGGCTAGTACATGATACGCCTCGTTGATGAGTTTGAAGAGTTCTTCAGCTTCCGCATTTCCCGGGTTGCGATCTGGATGGTACAGCATCGCCAGTCGCTTATAAGCGGAGCGTATTTCTGTGGGGGTCGCATCTTGCCGGATGCCCAGAAGCTGGTAGTAGTCTGCCATAGCCGACAGTATAAACGCCTAAAGAGGGCTAATCGTTTATACTCAATGTAAACTTTTTGTAAGCCAATAAAAAAGCTGTTTCAAAAGCCTTAGCTAATGAAACAGCCTTTTTAAATGAATGCTCTCTAGAATTAAACCTTCGCTAATTCCTGAACAAGGTCAATCAACTTGTTTGAATAACCCCACTCATTATCGTACCAAGCTACTACTTTCACAAACTTATCATTCAAAGCAATACCTGCTTTGGCATCGAAGATAGAAGTACGCTCATCACCTAAGAAATCTTGAGATACAACATCGTCCTCTGTATAACCAAGAATGCCCTTCAACTCACCTTCAGAGGCATCCTTCATGGCTTTCTTAATATCTTCGTAAGAAGCAGCTTTCTCCAATTTTACCGTTAAGTCAACGACTGATACATCGGCAACTGGAACACGGAAAGACATACCCGTTAGTTTACCCTTTAACTCAGGCAACACTAAACCTACCGCCTTCGCAGCACCGGTAGAAGAAGGGATGATGTTAGAAAAACCACCACGACCACCTCTCCAGTCTTTGGCAGAAGGACTGTCAACTGTCTTTTGGGTAGCAGTTACTGCGTGCACCGTACTCATCAAACCTTCCGCAATACCGAAGTTATCGTTCAATACTTTTGCGATTGGGGCTAAGCAGTTGGTAGTACAAGAAGCGTTTGATACAATGGTATGTTGCGCAGTTAATTTCTTATGGTTAACACCCATTACAAACGTAGGGGTATCATCTTTTGCAGGAGCAGACATTACTACTTTTTTAGCACCGGCTGTAATGTGTTTCTGTGCATCGGCTTGTGTTAAGAAAAGCCCGGTTGATTCAATCACAATCTCAGCACCGACTTCATTCCACTTCAAGTTGGCTGGATCTTTTTCAGCAGTTACGCGAATTTTCTTGCCGTTCACAATCAAGTGGCCATCTTTCGCCTCTACCGTTCCTTCAAATTTTCCATGGGTTGAATCGTACTTCAACATGTACGCCATGTATTCAGGATCAACTAAATCGTTGATGCCGACAATTTCAATATCCTTACGGGTGATGGCAGCCCTAAAAGCCAGGCGACCGATACGGCCAAAGCCGTTAATACCAATCTTTGTCATTGTATAAGTGGGATTATGTTATGTTTCTAATAAGGTGGCCAAAATTACGGTATGCAAAGGGAAAACCAATGGTGCTGAAAATAAATTCCAAGGCTATTTTGCAAGGGTGAATCTCAGCTGGTTAGCAGCAGTTCGCAGGCATTCAGGAACCTATGTGCCCTAACCATTGTAGTAGACTAAGTTTAAACGACTGTATGAAACAACGAAGAGTAGTAGTTACCGGTTTAGGAGTGCTTACACCCCTTGGAAATACCGTAAACGATTTCTGGAAAAACCTCATTGAAGGTAAGAGTGGAGCGGGACCCATTACACGCTTTGACACTACAAAGTTTAAAACCAGGTTTGCCTGCGAATTAAAGGACTACGATCCGTTGAATTACTTCGAGAAGTCTGAGATTAAAAAAATGGATCCCTTTTCGCAATATGCGATGGCCTCTACAGCAGAAGCGATCAGCGATTCAAATTTGAACATCGATGCATTGGATAAAACACGTGTGGGTGTTATCTGGGGTTCTGGTAACGGAGGTTTTCAGACCTTTCAGCACGAGGTGATGGAGTTTGCCAAAGGTGATGGTACACCACGTTTCAATCCTTACTTTATTCCTAAGGTGATTGTCGATATTGCTTCGGGTTGGATCAGCATGAAGTATGGTTTCATGGGCCCCAACTTTACAACTGTTTCTGCTTGCGCTACTTCTACAACTTCCATCATTGAAGCGATGAATTACATTCGGTGGAATAAAGCAGATATCATGATTACCGGTGGATCAGAAGCAGCCATTAACGAGGCAGGCATTGGAGGTTTTAGTGCTTTAAAAGCGCTCTCCACCCGTAACGAGGATCCCACCAAAGCCAGCCGACCTTTTGATGTAGACCGTGATGGTTTTGTGATGGGCGAGGGCTCTGGCACTCTTGTATTAGAGGAATATGAACACGCCATCAAACGCGGTGCAAAAATTTATGCAGAAGTAGCGGGTGGAGGTATGTCTGCAGATGCGTATCACCTTACTGCAACCCATCCAGAAGGAAAAGGAGCTTTACTCGGCATGCAGTGGGCACTTGATGATGCTGGACTTTCAGCAAATGATGTTGATTACTTAAATCCACACGCTACGTCTACACCGGTTGGGGATTTAAGTGAAATGAAAGCAACAGCACAACTCTTTGCTGAAAATAAAAAACTACTCATCAGTGCCACCAAATCTGCCATTGGTCATTTGTTAGGAGCTGCAGGTGCTGTAGAAGCGGTTATTTGTATCAAGGCAATTCAAGAA
>LNEN01000217.1 GCA_001464155.1 Cytophagales bacterium Ga0077538
GGCCATTTCATGAGGTATCTTGAATAATTCCATCGCATCTGCCATGGTAATGTTTTCCAGGAATTGTCCTTGACGCAAACTCGCAAACTTTGGTTTCTCCCCTCCATTATCATCAGGGTTTTCTCCTAATTGCACATACGCACCAAAGCGACCCAATTTTGCATAGACATTCTTACCTGTCTTCGCATCTACACCCAACTCACGACTCTTACCAACATCAGAGCGCTCCACTTTCTCTGTTTTGGTAACTGTCTTGCGGAAGGGTTTGTAGAAGTTATCCAACATTCTCCTCCAGTCGAGCTTACCTTCTGCAATCTCATCAAATTCCTTTTCAATTTCTGACGTGAAGGAAAAGTCTGTGATGTCTGGAAAGTGATCGACTAGAAAGTCGTTCACGATCATGGCAATATTAGTCGGAAACAGTTTATTCTTCTCGGCTCCTGTTATCTCGGTATCAATTGCTTTCGATACTGAATTATTAGCCAGCGTAAACACATTGTACTTGCGCTCTACTCCTTCTCTTGCCTCCTTTACTACATACCCACGTTTTTGTACAGTTGAGATTGTTGGTGCATAGGTAGAAGGACGACCAATGCCCAACTCTTCTAATTTCTTTACTAAACTTGCTTCCGTATACCGCGGAGGGTTGCGTGAGAAGATCTGCTTTCCGATTAACTCTTTTAAGGTTAAGGCTTGTGCCACCACTAATGGGGGCAATACTTTTCCGTCTTCTTGTTCATCCTCTTCTTCATCATCTCCGGATTCCATGTATACTTTCAAAAATCCTTCAAACTTGATGACTTCACCTTGTGCGAGCAATACACGAGGATTTGTTGAAATACCTACCGTGGCCGTTGTCTTCTCCAACTCAGCATCCGCCATCTGCGATGCAATGGCGCGCTTCCAAATCAGATCATACAATCGCTTGGCACCACTATCCATGCCCGGATCTTGTACACTGAAATCGGTAGGGCGAATGGCTTCGTGCGCTTCTTGTGCGCCTGAGGATTTGGTTTTATAAATTCTTCGTTGTGCAAATTCCTTTCCGTAGGCAGAAACAATCTGTTGCGTAGCATTCGCCAGTGCTTCTTCAGAAAGATTTACGGAGTCCGTACGCATGTAACTGATCTTACCGGCTTCATACAGTTTCTGTGCCACCACCATAGTTTGCGTAACCGAGAAACCTAATTTGCGCGAAGCTTCTTGCTGCAAGGTAGACGTAGTAAAGGGCGGAGCCGGTGAACGCTTCGCTGGCTTGGTTTGTAAATCTTTAATTGAAAACTTGGCACCCTTGCAAGACTCTAAAAACTCCAGAGCTTCTTTTTCTTCTTTGAAACGCTCGGGCAATTCTGCTACTAAAGTCTTTCCTTTTCCGAGATTAAAGTACCCGTTGATTTTGTAAGAGGAGGTAGTATTGAAAGCATTGATCTCCCGCTCGCGGTCTACTACTAAACGAACCGCCACAGACTGCACACGACCCGCAGATAAACCTGTTTTAATTTTCTTCCATAATATAGGCGATAACTCATAACCTACCAGACGATCCAACACACGTCTTGCCTGTTGCGCGTTCACCAAATCGATATCAATACCGCGCGGTGTCTGAATAGCGTTGAGAATGGCTTTCTTAGTAATTTCCGTAAAGACGATTCGTCTTGTTTTCTTATCGTTAAGATCTAATGCCTCTTTTAAATGCCACGAAATCGCTTCTCCCTCACGGTCCTCATCGCTCGCCAGGTACACCATGTCGGCATCCTCTGCAAGTTTTTTTAGTTTGGCGATAATATCCTTCTTATCCGGACTGATTTCGTAAGTAGGCTCGTATCCGTTCTCTATATCTATAGCTCCACCACCCTTCGGAAGGTCGCGAATATGACCCATGCTGGAGGCTACTTTATAATCCTTTCCCAGGTACCCTTCAATCGTTTTTGCTTTTGCAGGAGACTCAACAATCACTAAGTTTTTCGACATGCTACTTTGTATCAGAAGGGTCAAATATCTCTAATTTTTTAAAAAATCAAATTCAAAATTCCTTTTAGGCGGTCTTGAAGCGGCTGTTTAAGCATGTTAATGTTACTAACTATCAAAGTGTTAGACCATTTTAAGATAAGTTCTTCAGCATTGATTATACTATCCCTATTTTTGCACTAACCTTCAGCTTACCTCTCAACCTATGCAACGTTATTTACTCATTATGCGCCACGCGCAGGCTGAAGACATCCAGCCTGAAAGACACGATCGCGAGCGCGAATTAACCTCCAGAGGAAATCAGGAAGCTTTGCTGATGGGCTCACAACTCGCACAACGATCACTGGCCATTAATGCCCTTTATACAAGCAGTGCCGAACGCACGAAACAAACAGGGTCCTTGATTTCAGATGTATTGAAGCTTGAAAGCGAGTCTGTACTCGTTCAGGAAGATCTCTACAATTCTTCCATCCGCACGTATTTGAGTTTTGTTAATAACCTTTCAGACGAATTAAAAACGGTATTGATGATCGGACACAACCCGGCAGTGTCTTACTTGGCTGAATACTTAACCGATGGCGAATTCGGTTCCATGCCCACCGCGGGGATTTGCATGATCCGATTTGAACTTAATTCCTGGCAAGAAGTCACAAAGGGCTGTGGCGAAATGCTGGAGTTTCTGTATCCGGAAATGTACCATCGTTAAATTTCATTCCAATTAAGTTACACTGCAAACACCACTACCACAGTCATTCTTGCTCAACTATTTCCTATTGTCTTATAGAAGAATTTCATGACTAAAGAAGAAGTGATCTCCACCTTTGATCCAAGTGCTCCTGGTGCGAAAGGCCAGTTGTTTGGCTTACCTTTTACTCCCGAAAATGCAGAACTCGTTGTGGTGCCTGTGCCGTGGGAAGTCACTGTTTCCTATCGCGCAGGAACTGCCAAGGGGCCTGAAGCCATATTGGAAGCTTCTTCCCAAATAGATCTTTTTGTAAAAGACATTCCAGATGCCTGGAAGTTGGGAATCAGCATGCCTGCCATTCCGCAAAATTTACATGAAGAAAGTACGAAACTTCGCAGCTTAGCCGAACAACACCTGACGGCTGTTGAGGCGGGTGAAGCCATCGATCCGGAGAACCTTCTTCTCTCCAACATCAATGCAGCGTGTGAAAATCTAAACATCTTCATTAAAAACACAACACTCAATTATATAAGGCAAGGAAAATTGGTGGGTCTTTTGGGAGGAGCCCATAGCACCCCTCTGGGCTTCTTACGTTCGCTAAGTGAAAAGTACGATCGCTTTTCAATTCTTCAGATAGACGCGCATGCAGATTTGCGCAAAGCGTACGAAGGGTTTACCTACTCCCATGCCAGCATTATGTACAATGCACTCAAACTTCCGGCTGTAGGTAAAATTGTACAAGTAGGCATTCGCGATTTCTGTGAAGAGGAAGTAGACGTAATGAGGCGGGCTGCAGGACGAGTCGTTACCTTTTTCGATGCGGACATTAAACAACATCAATACGAAGGAAAATCCTGGTCAGGTGTTTGTGATGCTATCATTAAAGAGTTACCAGAACTTGTCTACATCAGCTTTGATATTGACGGACTCGATCCGAAACTTTGCCCGAATACTGGCACACCTGTGGCCGGTGGACTTGAGTTTCAGCAAGCTGTTTACCTCATCAAAAAATTAGTAAAAGCCGGGAAGCGAATTATTGGCTTCGATTTAAATGAAGTAGCTCCTTCCGGAAATGATGAATGGGATGCGAATGTAGGCGCAAGAATGTTATTTGAATTGTGTAATTGGATGGCCGTTTCAAACGGAAAACTGAAAGCGAACAGCTGATAACGAATTGTCAGTTATCCGTTGTCAGTTGTGCACTATTGAGAATAAGTCCTATTTTAGCCCTTTAATTTTCTGCGCATGAGCGAATTTATTAGTGAATTGGCCACACAGGTGTGGACGCCCGTTTTGTTCTTATTGATTTTGGGTGGGCTTTTCTTTTTTATCTATTCTGGTTTTATCCAGTACAAATATTTTGGCCATGCCATTTCTGTGTTACGGGGCAAGTACGATAATCCTAACGATCCTGGGCACATTAATGCCTATGAAGCACTTTCGACTGCCCTGGCCTCTACGGTGGGTATGGGAAACATTGCCGGGGTGGCAGCAGCCATTTCTATCGGTGGGCCAGGTGCTTTATTCTGGATGTGGGTAACTGCCTTTGTCGGCATGAGCACCAACTTTTTCACGAGTACCTTATCGGTGATGTACCGTGGAAAAGATTCTGCAGGTGTTATTCAAGGTGGACCGATGTATGTAATCAAAGAAGCATTAGGAAAACCCTGGCAGCCACTAGCTATTTTATTTTCCATCTGCGTGATGGTGGGTTGTCTTCCCATTTTTCAAGCAAATCAACTCACACAAGTAATAATAGACATCGGTATCACCAATGAAGCAACCAAAGCTGCTTCTTTCACTATCGCAGGGTTTGAGATCAACATAGCAAAGTTTGTGATTGGCACTGTACTGATGATCATTTCAGCCATTGTTATTGTCGGTGGTATACAACGCATTGGTACCTGGGCCGGTAAAATGGTACCGATGATGATCATCATTTATTTCCTATCGGTATTGGCAATACTTATCCTAAACATTAACAAAGTGCCAACGTATTTATGGATGGTGTTTACGGATGCCTTTTCAGCCACCAATTATAAAGGAGAGCCTTTACTGGGTGGAATTGTCGGAGGCTTAATTGTGACCGGTGTGCGCAGGGCTTCTTTCTCCAACGAAGCTGGTATTGGTACGGCACCTATGGCTTTAGGTGCTTCTAAAAGTAAAGAGCCTATCCGGGAAGGTTTAGTATCAATGATCAGTCCTTTAATCGATACATTAGTCGTTTGTACCCTTACCGCTTTAGCCATTTTAGTAACCGATGTTTGGAAAACTTCAGGAGCTAGTGGCGTTACACTTACAGCAACAGCCTTCGAAATGTCTCTTGGTTATCCAGGGAAACTACTTTTATTGCTGAGTGCCTTCTTCTTTGCGATTACTTCTCTTTTCTCTTATAGCTATTATGGCAGCAAAGGGATGTCCTTCTTGTTTGGCGCTAAAGCAGGTGTGTATTACAACTACTTCTATTTAGGAACCATTGTTTTTGGTGCCATTGCTTCCATGACAGACGTGATGAATGTGATCGACATTGCCTATGCATTGATGGCCATACCCACTATGCTTTCCGGATTTGCCTTGGCTCCCAAAGTTATGACAGAAGCCAAGCGCTACTTTGCCAAGCTGAATGCCGGAGGATTTTGATTCGTTAGCAGTTATTAGTTATCAGTTAATTGTTATTAGTTAATCGTTATTAGTTAATCGTGTAGAGTGATACACTGATAAAACACGATTGTCATGCCGAATTTATTTCGGCATCTACTGAAAAGAGTGTGTGAGATGCTGAAATAATCCCGATCTGCTTCAAGACGGCATGACACGACCTTGTATATGTCGCTATTTATTAGGACATAAAGCGGATCCTTAAAATAGTTATCAGTTAATAGTTATCTGAAAGCAAGTAACCATTAACTGATAACCGATAACTACTAACTGCTACGCGAGAGCCTTCTCCTCCCCTACAATAATCTCTAACGGATCACCGGAGATTACTTTAATATCAGTTGAGCCTTTGGATACATTTACCTGAATCACACGGCCTCTGAATTCCAATTTGAAAGAGTAGGATTTCCACTGGTCAGGAATAAAAGGATTGAAATGAAGCTTGCCATCGCGCACCCGCATACCTCCAAAACCTTTTACCACACTCATCCAGGTACCGGCCATACTGGTGATGTGACAACCGTCTTCTGTATCGTTGTTATAATCATCTAGATCGAGGCGCGAAGTGCGTAAGTACATTTCATAGGCCTTCTCCTTATAACCCAATACAGAAGCCAGGATTACGTGTACACAGGGTGATAAGGATGACTCATGCACTGTCATGGGTTCGTAGAAATCAAAATTGCGTTTTAACTCATCGTGTGTAAAGCGCTCTTCAAAAAAGTACATCCCTTGCAACACATCGGCTTGCTTAATAAAGCATGAACGCAAGATTCTATCCCACGACCACTTCTGATTCAACGGACGATCTTCTTTGCGCAACTGACTAACGGTCAATAATTCTTTATCCAAAAATCCATCTTGCTGCAAGAATACACCACGAATGGTATCTTCGGGAAGATAGATATTGGTGCGGATATCCATCCACTTGCTTGTCTCTTCCGACTCGTTAAACGAAATACGCTTAGCGAGAGTCTCAAAGGCCTTCTGATCCTGACGCTTCACACTTTCCAGAGCTTGTTGTGTATACTCCAAGGTCCAGACCGCTAGTAAATTCGTATACCAGTTATTGTTTACATTGTTCTCGTATTCATTCGGACCTGTAACACCCAGCATCACGTACTTATGTTTATCGGCAGACCAATTGACACGCTGCGCCCAGAAACGTGAAATGGCAATCAATACTTCCAATCCGTATTGCACTAAATACGATTCATCACCCGTGTACCGGATGTAATCGTAGATACCATAGGCAATAGCCCCGTTGCGGTGAATTTCCTCGAAAGTAATTTCCCATTCGTTGTGACACTCCTCTCCATTCATGGTCACCATCGGGTACAAGGCGGCACCATTCGTAAAGCCCAGTTTTGCTGCGTTTTCAATGGCGCGTTGTAAATGCTTATGACGGTACACCAAAAGATTGCGCGCTACCTTTTCTTCCGCGGTTCCTAAATAGAAAGGCAAGCAATACGCTTCTGTATCCCAATACGTACTGCCACCATATTTCTCTCCGGTAAATCCTTTGGGTCCAATGTTCAATCGCTCATCCTCACCGGTATAGGTTTGCATGAGTTGAAAAATATTGAAGCGTATTCCTTGCTGCGCAGCAATATCGCCTTCAATCGTAATGTCTGCTCCCTCCCAACGCTTCAACCAATTTGTTTTATGGGCTTCAAAAAGTTTACTAAAGCCCTCCTTCTTCACGTTCACCAACTTCTTTTCGCAAGCACCAGCCAGATTTTCTTTCTTATAGTTTTCAGAAGAAAGGACGACTGCCAATTTCTCAATGCACACTTCCTCCTGCGCTTTCACATTCAGTGTAAAGGCTACTGAAGCATATTTCTCTTTTGTAAAGGCATTGCCCTCCACCTGTACGGCAGTCTTATTCTGTAACACAGAGTAGGTCATCCCTGTGCAAACTTGAAAAGCCGTCTTCTTCGTTTCCGCAATCACCATTGCGTGCTCCGCGGTGGCTGCTTTATAAATCTCTAACCAAAACTTTTCGTCATAGTTTGAATCCTTGTTTACCACATCAGCATCAACAGGCAATTCAATTTCTATCTGACCTGAAAAATTGAGGGGCGTTATCGTATAGCGAATGGCACCCACTTCTCCATCGGCCATGCTACAAAAACGTTTTGCTTCTACGCTCACCTGTTTACCACTGTTCATCGTAAGGGTAAACGTTCTCGTAAGCAAACCACTTTGCATGTCGAGCTCTCGTCTGAAAGACGCTACCTTGCCTTTGGCCAGGTCCAGTACTTCTCCGTCAATGGTGATCTTGATGTCAATCCAACTCGGAGCATTTAACACTTTTGCAAAATATTCAGGATAGCCATTCTTCCACCATCCCACTCTTGTCTTATCCGGATAGTACACCCCGGCTACATAACTTCCCTGATGGGTGTCGCCAGAATAGTCCTCTTCGAAAGTAGCACGCTGCCCCATTCGTCCGTTCCCAAGACTAAATACACTTTCAGAAATACGATTGTATTCAGGCGAGAAACCCTCTTCAATTATTTTCCATGGATCGTGTTTCAAATATTGTTTCATAAGCTATTGGCTCTAATCTCTTAGTTAAGTATGTGTTTTGTTGAGTCTACAGGGAAAGAAAAATTAATCAAATCAGGCACCACTTGGTGAGCCTTGTGTAATTGAGCAGGTGATCCAATTCCAACACACTTCATCCCGGCAGCCAGTGCTGCCTCCACCCCTGCTTCTGCGTCTTCAAATACAACACAAGTGGATGGCGGTAGCGCCAGTAGCTTTGCCCCCAGTAAGAAAATTTCAGGATCAGGTTTACTGTTCTTTACCATCGTTCCGTCAACGATCACATCAAATAATTTCTCAATGTTGAGAAGACGCAGCACAAGAGGAGCATTTTTACTACTTGATCCCAAGGCGATTTTGATTCCTTGCTTACGCAAGTCTACAAGTAGTTCTTTTGCCCCCGAAAGGATTTCAGCGGGTGTCATTTGATTAACAAATTCAAGGAACCAAGCATTCTTCTTGTCTGCTAGTTGTACTTTGCTGGCAGTATCAAGCGTTACTCCTCCTAAGGCAAGAATGATGTCGAGAGAATCCATTCTGCTAACACCTTTGAGCTTTTCGTTTTCTTCCTCCGACAAATCAATCCCCACTTCTTTAGCCAAGCGTTTCCAGGCCAGGTAATGATACTTTGCGGTGTCTACAATGACCCCGTCTAAATCAAAGATGGCTGCCTGAATCTCTGTATTAAATACCTTCATCTATAAAATAAAATTTCAAACTTACTTTTTCCTCTTCATGCACCTTGCACAGAGCTGGAATAAAGTATCGCACCACAATGGACTTAGCTCCTATCGTTCCTTTCAATAAATAAATCCCGCCAGGCGCTTGAATAAAGAGTTGTTGTTTGGATACACGCTCGAACATCACCGGCTTTCCTGTAAGATCTACTACATTTTCATTCTCAATTCTTTCATCGATCGTTAATAAACCTGTGGTGGGATTAGGGTAAACCTGTACCTTCTCCTCTTGTTCGTTTACAATTTCAGTTACAATGGTGATCTCAATGGGTACATCCGTAAACAAGAAATAACCACCCGCACTGAGTGTAACCGTGTGGTTGGTTTGCGGTACTTCGTACGGCATGCCTCCGTGCGCATAATCATACCAGGTGCCCGCATGGGGAAAAGTTACTTCGAACGTGCGCTTGACAATGTCAAAATTGGCGACAATCTGTACATTCATCTCAGCGGGTGTAGTGGGTGAACTTGTATAGGGCTTGTTCTTGATCGTAATTGCCTTAACAGAAGAAATGTTTTCATTAAAGGTTACATCTCCTGTAGAAAAAACAGAGTACTGGCTACGCAAGCGGAGTAGGTCTGCCACGCGTTCAAAAAGTTTGTAACGCTCAGGGTCATTCAAATAATCCCACACCACGGGTTTGGTTGACAATCTGCAATCTTCTTTAATGGTTCCATCGGTACAACGATTGATTGAGTAATCATAGCCCAGTTCCCCAAACTGCCAAATCATTTTAGGACCTGGTATGGTTAAGAAGGTAGCAAAGGTTGCTTCCATGCGATGCAAGGCCGTGTTCTCATCTTTTACAGAATAATCGACAGAAGAATTTCCAAACTCTTTGTTCTTAAACATTAAGCGCTCTTCATCATGACTTTCCATGTAAGAAACCAGGTGAGGTACCGACCATGATTTACTTTTGTGATACACGCCAGAGATCGTAGAGTTGGAGGCATAGCCCATGGAATTTTGATTATACGGTTCCGTCATTTTACCCCACAACATCATCCCTTTTCCTTCTCCTGCTCTGTACTCTGCTAACTCCCGCTCCTCCTCATTCACACCCAGATGTTCGAGAATCACATAGGCATCGGGTGTATGATCCCAAATTTTATCGGCCATGCGTTTTAAGAGTGCAATGCGAGAAGCATCATACGCTGACCACCCGCCCACATCATTTCCGGAATTCTTTTGTGTGAAGCCTTTGGATAAGTCGAACCGAAATCCATCCACCTTATACTCGTTCAACCAATAGTAATTTACCGTGTCCAGATAGTCTTGCGTATAGGTACTTTCATGGTTCATGTCAAAGAACACATTAAAGGGATGTTTAGGCGTTGTGTTGAAAAAGGGATTGTCTTTAGGAACAAATTGATTGTAATCAAAATACATTGCTGCATAGGTATTGGGAACATCCTGATGATTCATAGCGATGTCCAGAATAACCGCGATGCCTTGCTGGTGGCATTTATCCACCAATTCCTTTAATTTATTTTTTGTGCCATAATATTTATCGGGCGCAAACATAAAGGTTGGATTATAGCCCCAACCTTCATTGCCATTAAATTCCATAATGGGCATGAGTTCAATGGCATTGATGCCCAATCGCTTCAAATACGAAAGTGTATCAATTAAAGTCTGGTAATTTCTATTGTTCGCATCAAACAAATCGCGAAGGAGGACTTCATACACGATCAAGTTTTCTTTTGCTGGTTTCTCGAAAGTACTTGTCTGCCACGCGTAAGGCGTTTGGCCTGTTTGCAATACCGATACTCTGTTCTCATACCAGTTAGTACTAAGGGCTTTTTCTGGATAGTCTTTTAAGCCCGGATAGGTAAAGTCCGCTATGTATTGATCATCCGGATCTAAAATCTTATCCGCATACGGATCCGCTACGCGTATTGCTTGATCCACTAAGTATTGAAATCCATACTCCGTTCCGGGAGTCAGTCCGGTAAGTTCCAGCCAGAAATATTCTCCATCTCTTTTCATCAGATAATCAGATGAAATATTCCAGTCGGTAAACTCGCCTAATACATAAACGGAAGATTTACCGGGGGCGAGTAGACAAAGAGTAGCTTTCGTTGCATCGGTAGAAACATAATTTATACCCGGGCGTATGCCAGCAGGTCGCGGAAGAGTCTCACTATTACTGGCCAGGATGTATTGAAAACTAACTTCATCGGTGGCCGTCTGTGCGGATCCTACCAGGCGTACATTCGTGGTTCCTGTCGTCTCGCTAACTATATGCGTATAGGAATAGTTGCTAAGTCCTTGCTGTTCATTTACCAACACTTCATTTACATACAGCGAAAAAGAAGCTGCTAACGGGGTCTCTGCCGTAATCACAATCTCATCGAGCGTTGAGACAAACAATTGCGCTGAGGTTGGATTCGTAAGACGCAGATCGAAATTCCCATCCCAAAAACTAACGAGATGATCAGCCGTTTGTCCCAACGGCCAGTCATTACCTTTTAAAAGAATACCCATCTTTGGTTGTGTGCTGATATCAGCATCAAAAAAGGTGGATGGTGTAAACGTCAGTTTAAAAAGAGTTCTCCCGTCCACAATCGATTTGGTGAATTTCGCATTGCTGGATTTACTAACATCTGAACTGGCCGGGTTCACATTCCATTTGGCATTAATCGATGTATTGGGAATCCACACCCACGCATAGGCTTCCGGCAGGGATGCCAAAGACGTACCTGTTACATCATAGGTGATGGTAATGGATTGATTGTGGGTAAAGAAACTTGGAGAAATTGTCGGAGTAATGGCTTCATTCGCAACACTCAGTAAGGAGACGAAAAGCAAAAGCGAAGTAAGTAGCGTTCTATATAAATAAGCCATTATCAACTATTTAAGTAAGTCTATATTCATTGAGTAGGGAGAGAACACACTTAACTGCACATTGGTGATGTGGCCTGGTGAAAGGTGAAGACTTTCCTAAACTCAATAGCATTTCAAAGTCAGAAAATTAGTTCAGGCTCAGCTCAAGCAAATACAAAATGTGCATTATTTTAAATCAAACGGCTCCGCAATCGATTTCTGAATTTTTTCTTTCAAAGTGCTCAAGCTCTTCAAAAAAATCATGTCATTTCAAACGTGTGCGGAACCGATTCCGTGAATTTTTGAAGAACAAGTCTTGCTTTTCGAGTGCAAAAGCGGTGAATTGCACTGTCAGAAGTAAATTTTGATAAGAATTAATTAAACCAAATAAAACAAGTAAACTTATGATGAAGAAAATGAGATTATTTTCAAGTTTCGTCATGTTAGGCGTAATGGCATTGGCTGTTTCGTGTGATGATGATGAATCAATTGATGGTGGCGGATCCATTCCAGTAGCCGATGGTTTTTACATTGCTAAGGTAGGATCAATACCCACTACATCAGATGCACTAATCGCAGAAGGAGTTGAGGATGGCTTTGGTGCGAAAGCTAGAGAAGGTTTTTTTGCAACTTACACATTCCTTTCAGCGGGTAACTACAATTTAGTAAGTGTAATTGATCAAGAGATTGCTAAAACTTTTGGTGGCACAGCAACAACAGCAACTGATGATGGTGTAGGCTGCGGACCAACTACCTATCAGGCAATTGATGAGTTGGCTGAAAATGGTGCTCCCATAGCAATAGCCGCAAACGGCTTCTATAAAATAGCCTATGATAACACGCTTAATGAGTTTTGGATAGTTAAAATTGACAAAGCTCAAGTGAATGGAGATGCATTAGAAGGTATTGGCTGGGATGGAAATGAAACAACTCAAATGGCAATCGTTGGTACACCTTCAGCTACTGAAGTTAAGTTTGAAGTTACCAATGTAGTGATGAGACCTAACTCTTACAAAGTTCGCTTTAATTGCAATTGGACCATTGATAGAACTATCGCTCCAAACACTGTAGAAAATGGCTACAAAGCATTCTCTAACGTTGGTGCTGACGCAGGTGGAGCTCAAAGTTTTTCTCCTACAGGAAATTTCACTATCGCATACAGTGAGGATGGTAAATATACTATTACTGCAAAGTGGACACCTTCCACAGGTGTTGTAATCTCCAAAACTAAAACAGAGGCGTTAACTTTTGAACCATTTACGGTGGCTAACAATCAATGGGCTATCACAGGAAGTGCCACAACGGCTGATTGGCCTGCAAACAATGATTGCGGAGCCCCTAATGAAGATGTAGACTTTACTACTATCACCTTGACAGGCAATGCTTTCAAAGCCGAAGGAACATTTGCATTGACTGACCAAGAAGGAAATGGCTTCAAATTGAGAAAGAATGATTGCTGGAACGGTGATAAAGGTTTTGGACAAGTTAAAACTGAAGGTGCAGGCGCATCACTTCTTCAGGAGGCTGGCGGTAACTGGCAAGTAAAGGCTGGAAACGCAGGAAACTACAAGCTTACACTTACAACAAACGATTACGGAAAGAACTGGACATTAACAGTTGTGAAAGTCTAATAAAACCAATTTTCAAGAGCCTGGGCATACCAGGCTCTTTTTTTTCCAAAACACAGTGAATTGTTCACGTTGAGCAACGCCTTCGAACCTAACCTTAGTCAAATGGTAAATACTTACCCAACGTCCATACAAGGCAGCAAGATGTTATTAAGCCATTTTCTGAAAAGAGGCTTACTACTGCTTTCCTTTACCCTCCTCGCTTTTTCGAGCTCCTATGGTCAGGAGCGAAACGTCTCAGGCCGCGTACTGTCGGCTGATGACAATGCCCCGCTTCCCGGTGTAAACGTGCTCTTAAAAGGTACGAGCTCAGGAACGGTTACCGATCTTAACGGTAATTACAAAATATCAGTGCCTTCTGGTGAAAGCATACTTGTTTTCTCTTTCATTGGCTATGGCTCAGAAGAAATTCAAGTGGGTGCACAATCCACCATCAATGTTAACCTCACTACCGACATCTCAGAATTAAATGAGATCGTGGTGATTGGTTATGGAACCATTGAGAAAAAAGATGCGACCGGCACACTAGCCAAGGTAAGCACAAAAGAATTTAACAAAGGAGTAATCAGCTCGCCCGACCAACTCATTGTTGGTAAAGTGGCAGGCTTGCAAATAAATTCAAATGGAGATCCAGGAGGTGGAGCCGGCATTCGCTTGCGCGGTGTTTCTATTAATGGAGAATATCCTCTTATCGTGGTGGATGGTGTACCACTAGCAGAAGGGGGCGGTGGAGTTACCGGAGGCCGTAACCCACTCAACTTTATCAACCCTTCTGATATTGCCGACATGACTGTGCTAAAAGATGCCTCTGCCACAGCTATCTATGGTGCGCGTGGTGCAAACGGTGTGATCATGATCACGACTAAATCAGGCGTGGCAGGAAAACCCAAAATTACCTATGATGGCTTTTATGGTGTTTCCATTTTTACCCGTAAACCAGACATTTTAAGCACAGATGAATTCCGCCAGGTAATTAAAGTAAAAGCACCTCAAGCCCTCCCTACCCTGGGCACTGCCGATACAGATTGGTTAAAGGAAGTGACCCGCATGGGACAAAACATGCAACACAATGTAGGGATGTCTGGAGGTTTCAAGAAAACTACGTACACCGCCTCTCTTAACTATTTAAAGAACCAAGGCGTACTTCGCTATTCTGACCACGAACGCATTAACCTTGCCTTACGCGTGGAGCAAAAACTGTTGAAAGATAAACTCAGTCTCACCTTCAATACAAAGAATGGTTTTACGAATGACCTGTTTGGACCGAACGTAATCGGTGCTGCTAACGCGTATGACCCAACGCGTCCTGTATACGATGAGAGCAATACAGCCACCGGTGGATACTATCAGTGGACCAACAGCATTGCAGTCGGTAACCCCGTAGCCGATCAGGAGCAACAAAACAGTGAAGGAAAAACATTCCGAAGCTTGTCTAACCTGGCGATCCGTTATCAAATTCCTTTTATTGATGGTTTGGCTTTCAATGCCAACTTATCGTATGATTATAATGATGGAACCTCGACCTATACCCGCGATCCACTGGCTCGCGCCTCTGTAAATTCTGGTTCTGGAAGAGTGGAGTCAGAAAACGGTACGATTCGCAAAAACAATCTGTACGAGTATTTTGCAGACTATAAAAAACAATTTGGCAAGCACAAAGTAGATGCAGCTGCGGGTTATGCCTGGCAGAATTTTCGCTCTGATTTCACCTTGACGTACTTCGATGAAAATCCTGCACCAGATCCAGTGATCGATGCGCCTTATGTGGAAAACCGCTTGATCTCCTACTTTGGTAGAATGACCTACGACTACAGCGGAAAGTATTTATTGACTGGTTCTCTTCGCAGAGATGGCTCAACCCGCTTTAGTCCCGAAAATCGTTGGGGCTTATTCCCTTCATTAGCAGCCGGCTGGCGCGTCTTGGAAGAGAACTTTGCCGCACCGCTAACCAATGTCTTTACAGAATTGAAAGTGAGAGCCAGCTATGGCGTAACGGGTAACGAACAAATTGGAGATTACCTCTACTCTACTTATTATCGTCCTAGTTTACCGGGTGCCTCCTATCAATTTGGAGATGCCTATGTGCAAACCCTTACCCCTAATGCGGCTGATCCTAACTTGAAGTGGGAAGAAACCCGCTCCTCTAACTTTGGTATCGATGCCAGCATGATGAATGGAAAACTTACACTTTCCATTGATTATTACATCAAGAATGTAAATGACCTTATCTTCACCATTGCTGCTCCAGCGGGAAGTGTACCCGGAGATCGGATTACTACCAACATTGGAGAAGTTTCTAACAAGGGTATCGAATTGGTTGGTTCTTCTGTACTCTATGACAATAAGGATTTCAAGTGGAATTTAGGTTTTAACATTTCATACAATAAGAATGAAATTGTAAAACTGGATAATAAGTCAGGAGAAGATCTATCAGAATTCCCCGGTTATAGAAGCGGTGGTATTTCTGGCGATATCGGACAGACCATTCAAATCCGAAAGGTTGGAGAGCCTATCGATGCCTTCTTTGTGTATCGTCACAAACTCAATCCTGATGGTTCTTTGGTGTTGGATACGAACGGTGATGGTATCCAATCGAACCTGGAGATGTATGAGGACTTGAATGGTGATGGCATTATCAATGAAAATGACCTGGCACCACTTCACCAACCACAACCTAAGGTGTTAATGGGCTTGACCTCTAATATGACTTGGAAAAAGTGGGATATGGCCCTGACCCTTCGCGGCAGCTGGGGTAATTACGTGTACAACAACCTGGCCTCCAGCACCGGTTATTACCAACGCTTAACCGATGTGGTAACCAATAATATTCACGCCTCGGCTTTGGAAACGGATTTTAAAACCCGTCAATTGTTTTCAGATTACTACGTGCAAAACGGTTCGTTTGTGAAACTGGATAACATCACCCTAGGTTACAACTTCGATGAGTTCTCCTTTGGTCGTGTGCGCGCCTACTTAACAGTACAGAATCCGCTGATCGTCTCTCCTTATAAAGGAGTAGAACCTGAACTTTTCGGAGGTATTGATAACAATCCATACCCTCGCTCCATGACGTTCACGGTTGGTGTTAATGCTACGTTCAAATAATAGAAGTATGAAAAGAAAATATAGTTACCTGGATCTGCTACCTGCCAACGGTACTGTCGACAATGTTACCTTTAAAGATGGTGCTGCTTTTGAAAGTTATTTAGGCAAAATCTATGCGGCCTACTCTTTAACAGGAAGACAAGGTCCTGCTGGCCAACCAGATATTACCTTGGTGAATGATGAAGGATTTACCTCCTACATCCGCGCCTATTGGAAAGCGCAAGAGCTTACCACAGACGAGGCCGTAATTGCCTGGACAGATGCGGGGATTCGCGATCTTCATGATATCTCCTGGAGTTCTGAAAACCAGTTTGTACGCGTAATCTACTACCGTCTCTTTTTGATCATTGCCTATGCCAATGACTTTTTGGGACAGTCGGAAGAAAGTAAATTAAACGAGCGCGGTGTACCTGCTGCGGATCGCGATGCCATTCGCCAGTACCGTGCCGAAGCCCGCTTCTTACGAGCGATGGCGTACTGGCATGCTTTAGACATGTTCCGCAATGTGATTGTCTACGAGCAAATCACGGCTGAACTTCAGAAACAATCATCACCCCAGCAAACCTTTGCCTTCATCGAAGAAGAATTGAACGCGATAGAAGCTGACTTGGCAGCACCCCGTCAGAACGTTTACGGACGTGCCGACAGAGCCGCTGCCTGGATGTTGAAAGCGAAATTGTTTTTGAATGCACAAGTATACATTCAGGAAGATCGCTATGCGGATGCACGCGCTGAATGTGAAAAGATTATTGCAGCCGGATATTCCTTAGCACCTTCTTATCCTGAGTTATTCCTCGCAGACAACCATCGTTTTGGAGTGAATGGTGGATCTAATACAGAATTTATCTTAACCCTTCCACAAGATGGAAATGAATCCCAAAGCTGGGGTAGTACCACCTTCTTGGTTCATGCCGCCATTGGTGGAAGTATGAACGCAGCGGATTATGGGGTAACCGGTCCTTGGGCTGGTTTGCGAACCACCAGCACCATGGTGAGTAAGTTTTCGGGGGCTACCATACCAGTGGCACAAGATCCACGTGCGATGTTCTACACATCAGGCCAAACACTGGAGATTGCTGATATCGGTACGTTTACCAATGGATATGCTGTACCTAAGTTCAAGAACCTGACCTCTACCGGAACTGCCGGTGTGAACGTAACACACGTAGATACTGACTATCCCCTTTTCCGCTTGGCCGATGTGTACCTCATGTATGCCGAAGCCGTAGTACGCGGTGGTGGTGGTAGCCTGAGCACGGCCACTGATTACGTTAACTTGATCAGAACAAGGGCTTATGGAAATACATCTGCCAACATTACACAAGCGCAACTTACGCTGGACTTCCTGTTAGATGAGCGTACCCGTGAATTGTATTTTGAAGGTACCCGCAGAATAGACCTGATTCGTTTTGGTAAATTCTCCGGTGCAAGTCAGACACTCTGGCCTTGGAAAGGTGGAGTTGCTGCAGGGCAAGGTGTTGAACCGTACAGAAACATCTTCCCGATTCCTGCAACCGATTTGGCATCGAATCCTTTGCTGGTTCAAAACCCTCAATATTGAGTTCTAGTTTTTTAGGTTTAATTTGAGAAGGCTGCCCCAAAAGGGCAGTCTTTTTTTATGCCTTTCCTGAGTTTTAAACTGAGGCAAGTCAACATGTATCCTACTCAATACCTTCCCGCATCGTCAACAGTAGAAGGGCGAATCGCACGCACTGCTTCCCCGCATCCACAACAATGGTAAGGCGCATCGCACTCACTACCTTCCCGCATCGTCAACAATACAAGGGTGTATCCTACTCAACACCTTCCCGCATCCCCAACAGTAGAAAGGTGCATGGCATACAGTGCTTCCGTGCACCGTTGGGAGAATGATGGTATACCAAAATAGCTTTAAATACCTATAAATCAGACCATTCAATCGGTTGTGCAACAAGTTGCGGCAAATTTTGTTTATTTGAGGTTATGAATTTCAATCAAGTCACTATAAAGGACATTGCCCGAGAACTAGGCATCTCCCCTTCTACCGTTTCCCGTGCACTCAAGGACCATCCGGACATTAGCCCGGAAACCAAAAAGGCTGTAAACGAACTGGCTGAAAAACTGAATTATCAACCCAATGTAGTGGCCTTGAGTCTTCGCTCCAGCAAGACCAATACCATCGGAGTCATCATCCCTGAAATTGTACACTTCTTCTTTTCCACGGTAATCAGTGGCATTGAGGATGTTGCCTATAGCGCTGGTTACAACATCATCATCACACAATCCAACGAATCACTGGCACGTGAAAAGAGTGATTTGAAAGCGTTGTTCAATAGCCGGGTAGACGGTATGTTAATGTCCATCAGTCGCGAGACGGTTGACTTTGAACACATTGATAACATCTTGCAAAAAGGAATGCCCATCGTTTTCTTCGATCGCATTTACGATACCCCTGGCAGTAGCAAAGTAATTGTAGATGATAGAATTGGTGCTAAA
>LNEN01000218.1 GCA_001464155.1 Cytophagales bacterium Ga0077538
GAATAATGAATCAGATGTTGAGGCCCCCAAACTTTTAAGCGCTCAAGTTCAGAACCAGCACCAAGTAAAATTAACGTTCAATGAAAAGTTAAGCAGCACAGCTATTCTTTTGAATCAGATTGTTCTCAATCCTTCCGTTGAAGTGGATAAAGTCTTTTTCAGCGATTCATTATTGACAAGCGTTGAGGTGGTGTTTGCAGAAGAACTTCAATCCAGTGTAATCTACACCCTGACAGCACAAGACATTCAGGATTGTCCGGGTAACACCATTGGTGAAGACAACAAGGTTACTTTTGTTTTACCGGCTGCGGCATCTGCAAAAGACATTATCATTACAGAGATTTTTGCAGACCCTAATCCGATTGTTGCCTTGCCGGAAGCGGAGTTTGTTGAAGTGCATAACCGCAGTGAAAAAGTAATTGATCTCAAAGATTGGAGTATAGGTGATGGCAGTTCACAAGGACTTTTTCCAACACACATCTTAATGCCAGGAGATTACGTGATTGTTGGTAGTATAAGTGACGCAAATGCTTTTGCTTCTTACGGAACCACGCTTGGGCTTGCAAATTTTCCATCGCTTAATAACACGGGAGAATCCATTGTGCTTTTTGATAGCAATTACATACTCATCGACTCGGTCAATTTTAATCTTGACTGGTACAGAAGTGAAGAAAAAGAAGCTGGCGGTTGGTCGTTGGAGTTGATTGATACTGAAAATAGTTGTGGCGAACAGGGAAATTGGACAGCCTCTGAAAATGAAGGTGGCGGCACTCCCGGTAGAGAAAATTCAGTGAAAGCGAGTAAGCCCGACACAACACCGCCACAACTACTTTCGGTTACACCAGAGAATGAGACCAGCATTCTATTATTGTTTAGTGAAAAGTTGGAGAAGAGAATCCCTTCCGCCACCTCCTTTACCTTAACCCCAAGTATTGCAGTGCGAGAAGTTGTTTTTTCAAACACATCGCTGACAGAACTAAAACTATCTTTTGAAGGCTCTTTGGAGACAAGAACGTTATACGAACTTCGTGTACAACAAATCTATGATTGTGCAGGGAACGAAGTAGACGAGGAAGCAACTCGCCAAACATTCGCGTTGCCAGAACCACCAACGATCGGTGATATTTTTTTGAATGAAATCCTATTTAATCCCAGAATTTCAGGCGCTGATTTTATAGAAGTGTACAATCACTCTTCAAAGTTTATTAACCTTGGAGAGTTAAGACTTGCTAACAGAATGAATGAGCTTTTGATCAATGAGAAAGCACTTACCGATAAAAGCGTATTACTACATCCTAATTCTTATTTGATCTTTACTCCTGATGCGGATAATGTTGAGAGAGAATATCCACAAGCAGCACACGACTGCTTTTTTGAAACAGAGATTCCGCCTATGAATGATGATGAAGGATCTATGGTGCTTATCACTGTCGAAGGACTTGTCATAGATGAACTTTTCTACTCCAGAGACATGCATTCAGCTTTATTGAAAGAAGAGGAAGGCGTTTCCCTTGAACGTGTGTCGTTGGAAGAGTCTGCCTTGATGAAAAGCAACTGGAGATCGGGTGTGAAGGCTACGCATTTTGCCACACCAGGGTATAAGAATGCGAATAGTCAAGGGAATTCTCTTGGTCAGGAAGAAGTGCGCGTAGAACCGGAAGTTTTTGAGCCTCTTGTTGGCCAACCTAATTTTGCCAACATTCAATATAAATTTGATAGAGGAGGATTAGTAGCTAACGCAAGGATTTTGGATGCTCAGGGGAGACTCGTGAAGAACCTAACCAATAATGAAATACTAGGTACAGAGGGTTTCCTTACCTGGGATGGAGACCAAGAGGACGGTACGCGCGCCCGAATGGGTTACTACACCTTGTGGATGGAAGTGTTTGATACTTCGGGATTTGTTAAGACCTTTAGAAAGCGCATTGTAATAGCTTCAAGGTTTTAAAGAGAATCAAATGCTACGAGGAAGTTTTGCTAAGAACATTGGTATGGACAAGGAATTCCGCTATCGCGGAACAGAACCGGGTCGTTTGGAAAATTTTAGTGATGCTGTCTTTGCACTTGCCATCACCTTACTTCTCATTTCCACCTCCCCTCCGAGCACCTTTGCTCAAATTGTGAAATTTACATTCGATCTGATACCCTTCATGATGTGTATCACCCTGATTGTCTTGATCTGGCACGAGCATTTTGTTTTCTACTATCGGTATGGGCTACGAAATAACAGCGTCATTTTTCTAAACACACTCTTTTTAGTCATCGTACTCTTCTATGTTTATCCACTTAAATTTCTGACGAAGCTTTCTTTATTTGTTATTGCTGTTCCTTTTGAAATAGAGTGGCTTATTCAGGATTTGCAAGGCATGTTGAGGGGTGGAAACATGTCTGACTTAATGATCATATATGGCATTGGGGCAACAAGCGTGTTCTTTGTGCTGGTGTTGATGTATCGGTATGCCCTCAGCAAATCAGTTGAGTTACAGTTAAATGAGTTAGAACTATTCGACACAAGAACCAGCATCCGCACTAACTTTTTATTAGGCGCCATCCCCTTGTTTTCAGTTCTTATCGTGTTGGTGTTTTACAACGATCCTTTTTCGGGTATGTATTCGGGGTTTGCCTATTTTCTATACGGCCCCATTATGGCCTGGCACGGGAAGCGTGTGGATAAAGCAAGGAAAGCCATTCTAGCAAAACAGCAAGAGGAGGAGACTGAGATCATCTCAACAGAATAATTGACACCTATGAACATTTCAAATTTTAACCTGGAAGAAAAGTTTGCCAAGATTCACGAGTATTGGCATCCCTACATCGTGGGGGAGTTAAATGAAAACTATGTGAAGCTGGCTAAACTAAAGGGCGAACTCGTATGGCATAGCCATGAAGAGGAAGACGAAATGTTTGTGGTGGTGAGCGGAACGCTAATGATGGACTTTAGGGATGGGAAGACGACACAAACCAAACCCGGTGAAATTCTCATTGTGCCGAAGAAAGTAGAGCACCGCCCGTGGACGAACAAAGGTGAGGAAGTAAGAGTTATGCTCATTGAACCCAAGAGCACCAAACACACGGGTGAAGTAAAAGTAGCGCAGACGGTGGAGGTGTTGGAGTGGATATAGAAATACAGACTTTTGCTCTGAGACCATCCATTTTTGGATCCGTATTATCCTTCCAGTCTAGCTCAAAACATTTAGTCAACAAACTCACCTCACCAACACCGGCACACTAGCTGCCAACATACTTAACTCTTCATCCCCCACATGTTTTTTCTCATCGGCCAGAATCAAAAAGTTTTCATACACTGCATTTAAGTCATCTCCTTCCACTTTAAAACCTAGGCACTCTAAACGATGCTTGAGCGCAGCACGACCACTGCGCGCAGTAAGTACAATAGAGGAGGAAGGAATGCCCACATCTACAGGATTGATGATTTCATAATTCTCAGCATGCTTTAAGAAACCATCTTGATGAATGCCGGATGAATGCGCAAAGGCATTTTTACCCACAATAGCCTTGTTGGGCTGTACAGGCATACGCATCATTTTACTCACCAGCTGACTGATGCCATAGATGCGCTCTGTTTTGATATTGGTGTAGAGTCCTAAATCCTGATGTGTTTTGATGGTCATTACCACTTCTTCTAAGGAAGTATTACCGGCTCGTTCACCAATTCCATTAATTGTTACTTCG
>LNEN01000219.1 GCA_001464155.1 Cytophagales bacterium Ga0077538
ATAAAACTCCACTTAAAAACCTTTGGCCTTGGCATACTTGACTGCAGCCACACCTTGCTCCAATACTTGTTCGCGGGTACTGCGAAACTTGTGAAGAATATGAACATCCGATGAACCAATACCAGTATGAATACGACCGCGTTTCGCGTAGCGCAAGGCTTCTGCTGCTACATCAATGTCTTCTTCTTTGGCGCGCGTGAGTCCGCAGACGGTTACATCACGCACCGCACGAGAAATGCCAATGACGGATAGAAAATCTCCTGGGCTTGAAATCGGGAAGCCCGCTTCAATCACATCGACTCCCAACAACTCTAACTCACGAGCAATGGTAATTTTCTCTTCGGTCGATAATTGGCAACCGGGTACTTGTTCGCCATCGCGAAGGGTGGTATCGAATATTTCTACTTTTTGATTCATGGTGTCGTTGTTAGTTATCCGTTATTCGTTGATGGGTACATTGACCATTGATAATTCTTTTATCACACAATCACCCATGGCCTGCGTGTTGAGTATGTTTTCCTTTTTTGTGGAGGCATCTGCAATATCTACTGTGCGATAGCCATTCTTCAATACAGCCGAAACAGCATCGATGATAGTTTGTGATTCTTCTTTCAGATTAAACGAGATGTCGAGCAGCAAGGCCGTTGAAAGAATGGAGGCGAGCGGATTGGCAATTCCTTTTCCGGTAATGTCATGGGCACTTCCGTGAATGGGTTCGTATAAACCTACCGTATCACCAATGGAGGCTGAAGCCAGCATTCCCATAGAGCCTGCAATTTGTGAGGCTTCATCGGTAAGGATATCTCCAAATAAATTTCCGGTAAGCACTACATCGAAGCTGCGTGGGTTTTGAATCAACTTCATGGCAGCACTGTCTACAAATTGATGCTCGATAGTTACATCCGGATATTCTTTGGCGACTTGTTGCACCACCTCGCGCCATAAGCGAGAACTCTCCAATACATTGGCCTTGTCAACAGAAGTAACTTTTTTGCTGCGTGTTAATGCAGCCTTGAATGCTTTGTGCGCAATGCGTTCAATTTCGTAGCGATGATAGATCATCAAGTCGTAGGCGGTGTTGCCTTCGTCTTTTCTTCCCTTCTCTCCGAAGTACACATCACCCGTCAGTTCGCGAAAGAAAAGAATGTCGGCACCTTTTAATATTTCTGGCTTGATGCTGGAAGCGTGCAAGAGTTCGTCAAATAATTTGATGGGTCGCAGGTTTGCGTACAAGCCCAACTCCTTGCGCATTTTTAACAAGCCCTGTTCCGGTCTTACTTTTAATGTTGGATCGTTATCGTATTTTGGATGGCCTACGGCACCAAACAAAATGGCATTAGTACTCTTTAGAGCAATCAACGTTTCATCCGGTAGAGGATTACCCGTTGCTTCAATCGCATCATGGCCAATCAGCGCTTCTTCAAATTCGAAGGTGTGATCAAACAATTCAGCTATTTTAGCCAGCACGCGTTTTCCTTCGGTAGTTACTTCTTTGCCGATGCCGTCTCCAGGGAGTATGGTTATTTTTCTTTTCATTTTTTTAGAGCTGCGAGCTTCTAGCTGTGAGCTCCGAGTTGGCTCGTGACTCGTAGCTAGAAACTCGAAGCTTTTTAATGTGTTAAGTCAAACTCTTTTATTTCTGCTCTCAAATCCAGCAAGTAATCAATATCATCATACCCATTTATCATGCAGGTCTTTTTGTATGGATTGATGTCAAAATGTTCTTGTTGATTGCCAAGCTGTACGAACTGTTTTTCTAAATCAACTACTAAAGAAGTTGTCGAATCTTTTTCAATCTGTTGAATAGTGGTTTGCAAAAAGGCATCACTTACCTGAATAGGCAGTAGTGCATTGTTTAAGGCATTGTTTTTAAAAATATCCGCGAAAAAACTAGAGATGATTACACGAAAACCATAATCGTACAAAGCCCAGGCGGCATGCTCGCGACTGCTTCCACAACCAAAGTTTTTTCCGGCCACTAAAATTTTTCCAGAGAAGCGTGTATCGTTTAAAGCAAAATCACTTTTGGGATTTCCCGCAACATCGTAGCGCCAATCGCGAAATAGATTGTCACCAAAACCCTCGCGCGTGGTAGCTTTTAAAAAGCGCGCTGGAATAATCTGGTCCGTATCGATGTTTTCAATCGGCAAGGGTATTGCGGTGGATGTTAGTGTTATAAATTTTTCCTTCATGCTATTTTGTTATCTGTTAGTAGTTATTCGTTAGCGGTAAGAGCGTTAACTGATAGCGATTAACCATTAACTAAAGTAGTTCTCGTACATCTGTCACTTTGCCTGTTATCGCTGCGGCTGCTGCACTCAAGGGACTTGCCAAAAAGGTTCTGGATTTCGGTCCTTGTCTGCCTTCAAAATTTCTGTTGGAAGTACTGATGCAATATTTTCCAGCAGGCACTTTATCTTCGTTCATACCGAGGCATGCCGAGCAACCCGGACTGCGCAACTCAAAACCAGCAGCTTCAAATATTTTGTCGAGACCTTCTTTACGCGCTTGCTCCTCCACTTGTTTGGAGCCGGGGACTACCCATACCTCCACATTGGCGGCTTTCTTTTTCCCCTTTACCATGTCAGCCACCAAGCGCAAGTCTTCCATGCGTGCATTCGTACAACTTCCGATGAATACATAATCGATGGCTTTGCCCAACAAAGAAGAGCCCGCATCGAGCCCCATGTACTCCAATGATTTAGTGAAGGAGGCGTGTTCACTGATTTCCTTTAACTCCAATGTTGTAGGAATGCGATCTGTCACTTTTATGCCCATGCCAGGATTGGTTCCGTAAGTGATCATAGGTGCGATGTCAGCTGCATCAAATTTGATAACGAGATCGTAGGCTGAATCGTGATCAGTTTTTAGATTCTTCCATTGCTCAACCAGCGCATCAAAAGCTTCCCCTTGTGGTGCAAATTTTCTGCCTTTGATGTAGTTAAACGTTGTTTCATCGGGTGCAATCAATCCGCCTCGTGCACCCATTTCTATGCTCATGTTGCAAATGGTCATGCGTGCCTCCATCGAAAGTCTTTCGATGGCACTGCCGGCATACTCTACAAAGTAGCCTGTCGCACCACTGGCCGATAGTTTTGATATGATATAGAGAATGATGTCTTTAGCCACAACGCCTTTACCAAGGGCACCATTGATTTCAATCTTCATGGTTTTTGGTTTGTATTGCAACACACATTGTGTAGCGAGCACCTGTTCCACTTCACTGGTGCCAATGCCAAAGGCAATATTGCCGAAGGCTCCGTGTGTCGAAGTATGACTATCGCCACAAACGATGGTCATGCCAGGAAGTGTTAATCCTAACTCGGGACCGATAATGTGTACTATGCCTTGAAAGGCGTGACCTAAATCGTATAGGTCAACGCCAAATTCTGTACAGTTTTTTCTCAGCGTTTCTACTTGGTGACGAGACAAAGCTTCTTTGATGGGCAGGTGCTGGTCTTTTGTAGGCACATTGTGATCAGCTGTAGCGGTTGTTCGTTGTGTGTTAAAAACACGGATACCACGTTTGCGCAAACCATCAAAGGCTTGTGGACTGGTAACTTCGTGAATGAAATGGCGATCAATAAAAAGTGCATCCGGATGTCCGTCCTGTCGCTTCACTACATGCGCATCCCAGATTTTTTCAAAAAGTGTTTTCGCTTTTGTCATTGAACGATTGTTAGTTCGTTTAGCTCGCCATAAAAACAAACCGCCCCGACACATTGCTGCATCAGGGCGGAAGTTTCATCGAGTAGAATTTTACTACGCTAATATGAAGTAACATTTCTGCATCGTCAACAAAAACCTAAAAAAGTTTTGCCTCACGAGTGTTTGGTAGTGTCACGTTGCACTAACTATTCAGTACGATTTTTTTGAAGGATCCATAATTGGAAGAGCAGGAAATGCTTTTTTTCTCTCTTGATAAAAAGCGCTGCAACGAATCAGGAATAGTAACGGGTTGTAGAATGACCGGCTCCACCACTTCCAGAAATTTGGAGGGATGCGCTGTTTCTAAAAAAACACCTGTATACTCCGAATTATTTTTGAGAAATGCCTTAAGGCCTAAATATCCAACAGCACCATGTGGATCTAATACATAGTTGCTATGCTTCATCACGTCCTGCATTACTTTTTTTGTTTCATCATCGCTAAAGGAAAAGCCACTGATACTTTCTCTCATTCGTTCCCAATCATTACTAAAGAGATCCAACATACGAGAAAAATTACTGGGGTTGCCTACATCCATGGCATTGCTGATAGTAGAAAAGGAAGCATGAGGTGTGAAGACTCCTTTATTTAAATAGGTGCACACGCTATCGTTCTTATTAGTGGAGGCCACAAAATGATGAATGGGTAATCCCATTCGTTGAGCGATGAGGCCCGCGGTGAGGTTTCCAAAATTTCCACTGGGTACTGAAAACACCACACGTTCTTTATTTATGAGTCGCGACCACGCATAGAAATAATAAAACATCTGTGGAAGAAGTCGTGCAATATTGATGGAGTTCGCAGAAGTCAGGAAGAATTGCTTATTGAGGTCAGCATCTTGAAAAGCTGTTTTCACCAAATGTTGACAATCATCAAAGGTGCCATCGACTTCAATGGCGGTAATGTTGTTACCAAGTGTGGTGAATTGTTTTTCTTGCAGCGCACTAACCTTACCGGAAGGATATAGGATGATCACGCGTACATTAGGAACATTATAAAAACCATTGGCTACAGCACTGCCCGTATCACCGGAAGTAGCCACGAGCACCGTCACCTCTTTCTTTTGCTCTTTTGCAAAATGCTGCAGGAGTTGTGCCATAAAACGAGCGCCAAAATCCTTGAAGGCGAGCGTGGGACCATGAAAGAGCTCCAGTGCAAAAACATTCTCTTCTATTTTTACTAAGGGAGCATCGAAGGTGATGGTCTGGGCAATTATTTTTTCAAGCTGATCTTCTCCAATTACATTTTCTACATAAGGCTTGACAACCGCGAAAGCTATTTCAGCAAATGGTAAGGTCTGAGCTCGTTTAAAAAACTCCGGAGGCAGCGTAGGAATTTGTTCAGGCATGTACAAACCACCGTTCGGAGCAAGACTGTGTACAACTGCCTCGCGCAGACTGACCAAATGCTTCTTATCTTTTGTATTATAAAATTTCATGCGCTTACGATCCAATTATTTTTGCACCCAATGTATTGACGGATGAGATGAAGACATCAGAGGCTAAGTGTATAGCCGCGAATTCTTTTTCCATGGCAACGCTTACTTTTCGAGCTGTTGAAATTCCCTGGCATAGAGCAAAGAGTGTAGGACCAGAACCAGAGATTCCGCATCCCAGTGCTCCAGCTTCGAGGGCAGCACTTTTTACCTGATAGAAATTTGGTATAAGTGGAGCGCGCATAGGTTCTGCCACAACATCTGTCAACGAGCGACCAATTAACTCATAATCACTCTTCATCATCCCGGCCACAAGCGCTGCCGTGTTGGCCCATTGAGTGATGCCATCTTTTAATGAGATGCTTGGTTTTAAAACCTGTCTTGCATCGCGTGTTTTTATTTCAATGTGCGGGTGGACCAGTACACAAACCAGCTCCTTTGGTGTAGGAATGCTAATCACATCCAGCGGATCATTTTGACGAACTAAAATCAAGCCACCCAATAAGCTCGGGGCGGCATTATCAGCATGAGCGGCACCACAGGCAATGCGTTCCGCCTCCATCACAAAGGGCAACAAGTCTTTTCGCTGAAGAGGTTCGTTCATTAGTTTGTTTACCGCCACAACTGCCGCCACAGCACTGGCTGCACTCGAACCAAGCCCACTGCCCAGGGGCAAGTTTTTGTGCAGCACAAGATCTATGCCTTGCGAACTATGGATGTGCTTTAGAAATTCCAACACCGCTACGCCCGCAGTATTTTTATCAGCTTCACGAGGAAGCAAACCCTTATCGCCTAAAATATTGTTGACAACCACCCGGTTGCTGTTATTAAAGGAAGCTTCTACAACATCTCCTGGATTATCCACCGCAAGCCCCAGTACATCAAAGCCACAAGAAACATTCCCGATGGAAGCGGGAGCAAAGGCTTTTATAGTTTTACTCATGATTAAATCATTAATTGTAATCTGTTGGTTTGATCCTGTCGAAACCGTCTTCGACAGGCTCAGACTGACAACAAACTTAATTCGAATAATTACCAATTCGAATAACATCTGCAAATACTCCTGCAGCGGTAACCTCTGCTCCTGCTCCTGGACCCCGTACCACTAAAGGTCTTTCTCTGTATCGCTCTGTGGTAATGAGTATAATGTTATCACTAAAGGCTTTGTTGTTTTCAACGATAGCCTTGTAACGCAATTTTTCATTTTTCGAGGTAGCGGTTTGCAAAAGCGAATCAAAATACTGATCGTGTTGTTGAAGTTGTGTGAAAAACTCATCGATTGATTGAGCAGATTGACAATCTTCAGGCACAAGATTCTGTACGCTAATATCAGACAATTCTAAAGAAGCTCCTGTTTCCCGAGCGAGGATTAGAATTTTGCGAGCTACATCCATTCCACTTAAATCATCGCGGGGGTCGGGTTCGGTATAACCTTTTTCTTTGGCCTCTTTCACAATAGTGCTAAAGGCCTTCTCTCCGTTAAATGAACTGAAAATAAAATTCAGCGTTCCACTGAGCACACCTTCAATCTTAAGAATCCGGTCTCCACTTAACAGGAGATCATTAAGGGTGTTGATAATAGGAAGTCCCGCCCCCACATTCGTTTCATATAAAAATTTAGCACCACTCTTTTTAGCAAGTGATTTCAATTGTACGTACTGTTCGTGCGAGGCTGAGTTTGCTTTTTTATTAGGAGTAACTACTGATATGCTGGCAGCTAAGGCCTGTTCATAGAGTTTTGTAACTTCTTCACTGGAGGTACAATCTATGAGGATGCTATTGGGCATGTTTAACTGTATCAAAGTATCGACATAAGAAGTCAATTCCATTGACTGTGAGGATTGAGACAGAGCTGCTTTCCATTGAGACAGATCAATACCATCCATTTGGAAAAACATTTTTTTGCTATTGGCAAGTCCAATAAGTCGAACGTCTAAATGATGATCAGTGAGTAATTTTTTTGCTTGTTGTTGAATTTGTTGAAGGAGGGTTCCTCCCACCAGACCAGTGCCAATCAAAAACAAATTGATGGTTTTAGTATCGGAAAGAAAGAAGGCATCGTGCAGTACATTAACAGCTTTCGCGATATCAGCCTGACGCACCACTGCCGAGATGTTGCGTTCAGAAGACCCCTGTGCAATGGCGATTACATTAATGCCATTTTTGCCAAGAGCATTGAACATTCGTCCACTGCTGCCTGGGTGATGTTGCATACTATCACCCACAATGGCCAGAATGGAAAGATCTGTTTCGACAGAAACCTCATCAATCAGTGCCTCTCTTATTTCATGACTAAACTCTTTTTCCAGCAATTTTTTGGCAAGTTTGGCGACTCCACTTTCTACTGCAATGCAAATCGAATGTTCGGAGGACGCCTGGCTGATCAGAATGACATTTATTTTCTCACTTGCTAATGATGAAAACAAACGCATGGAAACACCCACCACTCCGACCAGGCCGCTTCCTTGTACATTGAGCAGACTGATGTTATTCATGGAGGAAATACCTTTGATCAATTTTCCATTAGTATAAGAGGCGGAAATCTTGGTGCCTCGTACCTCTGGATTAAATGTGTTTTTTATCCAGATGGGGATTTGATGTTCCATGGCAGGCTTCATCGTAGCAGGGAAAATCACTTTGGCACCAAAGTGTGAGAGCTCCATGGCTTCTTCATAACTGAGCTCTGGAACTGGGAAGGCTTTCTTAACTAAACGAGGATCCGCAGTCATCATCCCATCCACATCTGTCCAGATTTCTAGTGAACTCGCCTGCAAAGCGCCTGCGAAAATGGCAGCTGTATAATCGGAACCGCTACGTCCGAGCGTTGTAGTTTCACCACCTTCTGTTGAGCCTATAAAACCCGTGATAATTTGAGTGGAAGTGTGGTGTTTAAAATGTTGTTGTATGAGACGATTGGTGATTTCGAAATCCACTTTTGCATAACCAAAATGAGTGTCGGTACGAATGACATCGCGAGCATCCAGAAATTCAACGTCAAGACCCTCTGCTTTAAAGGCCTCACTAATGATGTAAGCTGATAAACGTTCACCAAAACTCATGATGTAATCAAGTGTTCGTGTAGTTCGCTCCTTCACCAGGCAAACACCCTGTAAAACATTTTCTAATTCGTTAAATTGAATTTTTACTTGTGCGAGTACACCACTTTGTGTATTGACAGGAAGTAAGCTTCGTACAGTTTCCAGATGCCTTGCTTCCAGTGCTGTTAGAATTTTTTTGAATTCATTATCTCCAGCAAGGGCCAGCGAGCTTAAGTGTATCAGCTGATCAGTAACACCACCAAAGGCAGAAAAGACAAGCGAGACATCACCACTCAAAGATGGTTTGACAATTTCAATGATTGATTTTATACGTTCAGCGGAGGCGGATGAGGAGCCTCCGAATTTTATGACTTTCATACATGCTTTGGTTGCAGTCTACCCATGTAGACTGAAGTATTGAATGTTTTAGTTAGATTCTTTTGGAGATCACGTACCTCCTGGAGGGCGGTGAGGATTAGAGTTTCTGAACGGGGATTCCCGTAATGGTTGTGGACGTGATCAAGGAGTGATGGGTAAAAGGGCTATTTCGTAGCGCGCTTACGAAGTAAGCAAGCGGAGAAATCCCCTGGATATATAAAGGTCGAGGAGGCTTCTCACTTCGCTTTGCTTCGTTCGAAGTGAGGTTAGATAAGATACTCAAAAAGGTTTTCATGTTGATTGACAACGGTATAGTTCAATTCGTAATGATCCATTCGTCCAATAAGCAAGGCAAAATCTTCACGAGATTTTACTTCAATGCCTATAAGGGCCGGACCGGTCTCTTTATTGTGTTTCTGAATGAACTCAAAGCGAACAATGTCATCCGATGGACCTAAAATATGATTCACAAATTCTTTTAAAGCACCTGGCCGTTGGGCAAAGCGAACAATGAAGTAATGTTTTAGACCTTCGTACAACAAGGATCGTTCTTTAATCTCCTGCATTCGGTCGATGTCATTATTACCACCACTCACTACACAAACAACCTTCTTACCCTTAATCTGATTGGCATATTGATCTAAGGCAGCGATGGAGAGTGCTCCTGCTGGTTCAGCTACAATGGCATCTTCATTATACAACTGAAGAATGGTGGAGCTTACTTTGCCCTCGGGCACTAAGAGCATATCACTCAACATTTCTTTACAAAAGCTGAAAGTGATATCGCCCACCTTTTTTACCGAAGCGCCATCTACAAATCGTTGTATTTTTTCAAGAATAACAGGCTTGCCCGCTTGTAAGGCTGCCTGCATGGAGGGTGCTCCACTAGGTTCGGCTCCTATAATGTGGGTATGCGGTGAAAAGGTTTTAAAATAATGTCCAACACCCGCACATAAACCCCCGCCACCCACAGGAACAAAGACATAATCAATGTTGCTCTGCTCCTCCAATATCTCTTTAGCAACTGTCCCCTGTCCTTCAATTATTTTTAAGTGATCGAAGGGAGGAATAAAGACGGATTCTTTTTCTATGCAAAACTTAAGTGCATGAGCCTGACACTCATCAAAAGTGTCACCAATCAACACTACTTCAACATGAGTGCCACCAAACATTTTTACCTGATTGATTTTTTGTTTGGGCGTGATGGCGGGCATGTAAATAACGCCCTGAATGTTCAGCGCTTTGCATGAATACGCAACACCTTGTGCGTGGTTACCGGCACTCGCACAAACAACCCCTTGCTTTCGCTCTTCTGCTGTCAAACTCTGAATCAGATTGTAAGCACCTCGTATTTTGTACGAGCGCACCACTTGAAGATCCTCCCGCTTTAAGTACACGTCAGCATTAAACTTTTCGGAAAGTTTGCGATGATACTGCAAAGGAGTTTTGAGGACTACCTTTTGTAGGAGTTCGTGTGCTTTATTTACATCTATGATATGCTGATTAAGGGTTATCATTCTAGTTGATGATTGACAAGGGATAATTGACAATTGTCAACTGTCCATTGTTAATTAGTTTTAGTTTATCATCGATGCCTCTACTTGTTGTTTCTCTGGTCGTAAGGCACGTACTGCAGCTCCTGCTTGCCACAATTCACTCTCGCGGAGTTCTTTTAACTCTTCTGCTAATTTTTCGCGATAGTCGGGTTTACTGCAGGTCTCAATGGTACGTTGAGCCTCTTTACCCGTGGCTACACTTTCGTAGAGTTCTTTAAATACTGGAAGTGTGGCAGCTTTAAATTTCTTTTTCCAGTCCAATGCTCCTCGTTGTGCTGTGGTGGAACAGTTGGCATACATCCAATCCATACCATTTTCGGCAACAAGCGGCATTAAACTCTGTGTAAGTTCTTCAACCGTTTCATTGAAGGCTTCGGAAGGTGAGTGACCTTTAGAGCGAAGCACCTCATACTGTGCTTCAAAAATTCCGGCAATGGCACCCATTAAGGTTCCACGCTCACCGGATAGATCTGAATACACTTCTTTTTTGAAATCCGTTTCGAAGAGATAGCCGGATCCAACACCAATACCTAGCGCGATTGCTTTCTCTTTTGCTTTGCCAGTAGCATCTTGAAAAATTGCGTAGCTGGAATTAATTCCTTTGCCTTGTAAAAATAATCTGCGAACAGAAGTTCCAGAGCCTTTGGGAGCGGCCAGCACCACATCCACATCGGCTGGTGGAATTATTCCCGTTTGTTCTTTAAATGTGATGCCAAAACCATGGGAGAAGTATAGGGTTTTCCCTTTTGTAAGAAATGGTTTAATCGTTGGCCACGCTGCAATTTGTCCCGCATCGGAAAGCAGGAATTGAATGATGGTTCCACGACTGGCAGCCTCTTCTATATCAAACAAAGTTTCTCCTGGGATCCATCCGTGTTCTACTGCTTTGTTGTAGGTCTTGCATTTACGTTGACCAATGATCACGTTGAAACCATTATCGCGAAGGTTTAATGCTTGTGCGGGCCCCTGTACACCATAGCCGATGATGGCAATGGTTTCGCTACGTAAAACATCCAATGCTTTATCCATCGGAAATTCTTCGCGGGTTACTACTTCTTCTACGGTTCCACCAAAATTGATTTTTGCCATGGTTTTAATTGTTAGTTATCGGTTATGAGTTAATTGTATGGTTTAAAAGGATGATGTAACTACTTTGTTGTGCGCTAAAGAGTGAGTGAAGAGTGATTCAAGATGTAGTGTGTCTGCTTCGTAATAAATCGCACTTTCCACTTCAATCAGCTTTTCTAATTGTTGTTTTACTTTTTCGATCATCTCAGGCGTTGTGTGTAACAGCATAGTGGCACCACCCTTTCTAAAATTTTCTTCGTTTTCGTGCGCAATCAGTTTTTTAATGCGTACTCGTCTGCGGTTAAGCACATTGATCATGCGGTTGAGTACGGAGAAATTATTGTCCGCCAATACTTCGATGATGAAATCTGTTCTCATAGTCTTTGTGAGGGTTCTAATAATATTTCTGCTACTCCAGCACCCGTAGGCACCATAGGAAAAACATTTTCTTCTTTCTCCACCACCACTTCAAGAAGATAGGGTCCTTGGTGCGCCAACATCTCCCGAACAGCGTTTCGCAGTTCATGTCGTTCTGTTATCTTTTTAGCAGGTATGTTGTATGCCTCCGTTAAGGCTACAAAATTGGGGTTCTTCATTTCTGTGAAAGAGTAGCGCTTATCAAAAAACAATTGTTGCCATTGACGTACCATACCCAGAAAGTTGTTATTCAACAGAACAATTTTTACCGGGATGTTGTATTGCATGATGGTGCCGAGCTCCTGTACGGTCATTTGAAAGCCACCATCGCCAATTACTGCAATTACTTCTTTATTCTTTTCTCCCAACTTGGCCCCCATGGCAGCAGGCAAGGCAAAGCCCATTGTACCGGCACCTCCAGAAGTAATATTGGTGCGCGGATTTTTAAACTTGAAATACCGTGAAGCTACCATCTGATGTTGACCCACATCTGTTACGAGTATGGCTTCACCTTTTGTTTGTTCAGTGAGTTCATTCACCACTTCGCCCATTAGTAATTCTTTGCCGAGTGGATGAAAAGCAAACTGAACCACTTTTTCATGTTCCTTTCGGGCCGCCTCATGAAATAAATTAATCCATTCACTATGGGAGTTCTTCTTTACAAGCGGCACTAAAGCAGATAAGGCATCTTTCGCATCGGCATGTATAGGCACTTCTGCTTTTACAATTTTGTTGAGCTCCGCTTTATCAATGTCAATATGAATGATGCGAGCCTGTTTGGCATACTTACTTACATTTCCAGTTACGCGATCATCGAAGCGCATGCCGACTGCTATGAGCACATCACACTCATTGGTTAATACATTGGGGCCATAGTTTCCATGCATACCCAAATAACCAACATACAGAGGATGCGAAGTGGGGATGCAGGAAAGTCCTAACAAGGTGGAGGCAACAGGAATGCCTGTTTTTTCTATAAACTGCTTTAGTTCTTCTGAAGCATTACCCAACAATATTCCTTGTCCTGCTAATACATAGGGCCGCTTCGCTTGATTGATCAGCGCTGCTGCTTCTTGGATTTGACTATGATCGAGTGTTGGTTTGGGAGAATAGGTGCGAACCTGAGCACAAGGCTTGTACTCAAAATCATCGATCATTTCAAATTGAGCATTCTTGGTAATGTCAATTAACACAGGTCCGGGTCTTCCGCTTCGCGCGATGTAAAATGCCTTGGCAACCTGCTCCGCAATAGAACCTGCTTCTGTAATTTGAACATTCCATTTTGTTACGGGCAAGGTTGTGTTGATCACATCCATTTCTTGAAAGGCATCTGTGCCCAGCAAATGTTCTCCTACTTGCCCTGTAATACACACAACAGGAGTCGAGTCGATTGCGGCATCGCCTAAACCTGTAACCAGATTTGCGGCACCGGGTCCAGAAGTGGCAATAGCCACTCCCACTTTTCCCGTAGCCCGTGCATAGCCTTGTGCTGCATGAATAGCTCCTTGTTCATGCCGCACTAAAATGTGATTCAGTTTATCGGCATACGAATACAAGGCATCGTATACAGGCATAATGGCCCCGCCTGGATATCCGAAAAGCACATCAACACCTTCAGCCACCAAACATTGCAACAAGGCTTCTGAACCTGAGATTTGTTTCACTGGCCTTAATGCATTCAGTTGGTCTTCAATCTTCGTCAGTAACGCATCCATCGGCCGCTGTTTTTACTTGTTGAGCATATTTTTTTAAAACACCTTGGGTGGCGCGCAAGGCGGGTTGTTTCCAGTGTGCTTTTCTTTTGTCGATCACAATGGCGTCTACCAGTAAATTCATTTCATGTTTTAGAATATCGATTTCAATGATGTCCTCATCCTCCACAAGTGCCAGCAAGCCACCGTCAAATGCTTCAGGAGTGACGTGACCAATCACAAAGCCATGAGAGCCTCCGGAAAATCTTCCATCGGTAATAAGCGCGACTGACTTTCCTAAACCGGAGCCCATAATCAAGCTCGTGGGCTTCAACATCTCCGGCATGCCGGGTGCTCCTCGTGGACCGACATAGCGTATCACTACAACATCTCCTTCTTTTATTTTTCCGGATTTGATTCCATCTACTAATTCAAACTCTCCATTGAACACACGGGCTGTACCCTTAAAGCGCTCGCCTTCTTTACCGGTAATTTTTGCCACCGAACCTTTAGGGGCCAGGTTACCATAGAGTATTTGTAAATGCCCGGTTGTCTTGATTGGATTTTCTACGGAACGGATAATGTCCTGACTTTCGAAATTGATGGAAGGAATATCCTTGAGGTTTTCTGCTACTGTTTTTCCGGTAACGGTTAAGCATTCCCCGTGAAGAAATCCTTTTTCCAACAAATACTTCATCACTAAGGGTGTGCCTCCGATTTTATGAAGGTCCTCCATTAAATATTTTCCGCTTGGTTTTAAATCGGCCAACAAGGGTGTCTTGTCTGAGATGTGTTGAAAATCTTCTTGTGTAATAGCCACCCCAACAGTTTTGGCCATCGCGATTAAATGCAAGACTGCATTGGTCGAACCACCCAATACGGTGATGATGGTTATAGCGTTCTCAAAAGCCTGTCGCGTCATGATGTCGCGCGGCTTGATATCTTTCTCCAGTAAATGGACTATTGCTTTTCCGGCAGTGATACATTCAGCGGATTTATCTTTGCTTAAGGCAGGATTGGAAGAAGAATAAGGTAGTGACATACCAAGTGCTTCAATAGCAGAAGCCATGGTGTTGGCGGTATACATACCACCACAAGCACCGGCACCCGGACAAGAATTTTGGATGATGCCTTTAAAATCTTCCTCCGAAAGTTTGTTGGCGAGTTTTTCTCCCAATGCTTCGAAAGAGGAAACAATGTTGAGCGCTTTTCCTTTCCAATGCCCACCGGCAATGGTGCCACCATATACCATAATGGCAGGGCGATTTAATCGACCCATGGCCATTACCGAGCCGGGCATATTTTTATCGCAACCGACCACCGCAATCAAGGCATCATAGTACTGAGCACCACAGACGGTCTCAATGGAATCTGCAATTACTTCGCGACTTACCAACGAGTAACGCATGCCTTCTGTGCCATTGCTAATACCATCACTCACACCGATCGTGTGAAAGATCAGACCCACAAGTTCATTACCCCATACGGCTGACTTCACCTCTTGAGCAAGAGCATTTAGGTGCATGTTGCACGTGTTACCATCAAAACCCGTACTCACAATCCCGACCTGAGCCTTAGTAAGATCGTGTTCAGTGAGACCGATCCCATACAACATCGCTTGTGATGCAGGCAATGAAGGGTCTTGTGTAATGGTGCGACTATATTTATTTAAAGCGGTATTCACTTTTTGAGTGTTTCTAGAATATTTCTTCTTTGTAATCTTGATACTTACGTCTCACTACTTAAGTCTAAATCAACACATGACTAAAACTTTTCTCCAATACTAAATTTTTATAAGCCTCCTGAATAATCGGTCCGTGTGTATTCTTCCAACTTTTTGCAAACGGTTTTCCTTCAATAGATTCGATGCCCACTACTTCTGCGGCCGTTCCGCAATAAAAAGCACCATCCGCTTCGGCTAATTCTTCTGGCTTTATTTTCTTTTCGAATACGGGAATATCCAGCTCTTTGCAGATTTGTAAAACCGTATGCCGTGTGATGCCTGGAAGAATGTGACCTAATGAAGGAGTGAAGAGCACACCGTCTTTTTCCAAGAAGAAATTAGCACCAGGCCCTTCGGCTACATTGCCTTCCATATCCAGCATCAATGCTTCATCAAAACCACGCTGCTTGGCTTCACTGGTGGCCAGAATGGAGTTTACATAATGCCCGCTTACTTTGGCTTCAATGCGAATCGATTTTGGGTTGGGACGTTGATAGGATGAGATGCATAAACGCAAATTTTGATCTCCTAAATATTTTCCCCACTCCCAAGCACAAATCATGAGGTAAACTTCTTTGGGAGAAGTGAGCGACATGTTGGGGGAACAATAGACCAAAGGACGGATGTACGCATCACTAAAATTATTTTTGCGCAATACCTGATAGCTGATTTGCTCTAGTTCTTCTACACTGTAATGAAAGGGGATGCCAACTAATGCACAACTTCTTTTAAGACGCTCATAGTGTTCTTCAGCTTTGAAAATCTTAACGCCATTAACGGTTTGGTAGGCACGAATACCTTCAAACACTCCGTAGCCATAGTGAAGGGACTGTGCGTATAAATCGGTGGAAGCCTCTTTTGCTTTTACATAGCTTCCGTTGTGAAAGATGATGGTGTCGTTGGTGTAGTACATTTTTAAACAATCGTTAGTTTGTGTTGGTATGTATAAAATGAAACCGTCCCGCTTGTGGGCGGGACGGCTTCAGTATAATGTCTATTTATAATGTCGCTTATCCGCCCGTTGGGGTTAGAATAATAATGACTAGCACAATCACAATACGCGTTTCAACCGTTAGAACGGCTGTGCGCAAAAAGTTTGTTATTGTAGAAAATGTGCTCATGTTATTTTGTTGCTGATGCAATTGTGATAAAATAATTTCGAGAATTCAACCTTTCGTGAAATTATTTTTCAATAAATCAGACTGAACGATTGTTCGTTAAGAAGAAAAGCTTGATATAAAAGCAGTACACGAAGCATCGTACTCGGCCTGCAGAACAGTTCTAGAATGATGACTGGATACAATAGATAATAGAGTATAATTTTCTTTGTTGTAGCTGTGCTCATTTTTATAAATGTGATTCTACCCTTAAGAAGCCTGTTGCGTTAGCGGATAGTAATAATCATCAACAACTACTTATCCATCATTTGCAGGGTGTGAGCCAGGCTCTTCCCATCATTATCTGTTCAATAAAATACCTACATTTCGAAAACACTCACTCATGAAAAACATCATACTCTCCTTGTTGCTTACAATACTCACGCAAATGACAGGCATTGCTCAAACGGAGTTTGTTTGTCTTCCCTGCGGCTACTCCTGCGATCAAGCAGTTCATAAAGGGCCGGGCGTGTGCTCTTCCTGCAATATGAAATTGGTGGAAAAATCAACCGTCACCTTTAAGAATATTGGAGTGGAGGAATTTTGTAAGCGTATCGCAACAAATGCAGAAGTGATTATTTTGGATGTGAGAACACCAGAAGAATTTTCGGGTAGTGAAAGGGAAGTACCTTCCTTTGGACATTTTAAGAATGCGATTAATATTAATGTGAACGAACTGGAGAGTCGGTTGAAGGAGTTAGAGAAGTTCAAAAACAAAGAGGTGTTGGTGTATTGCAGTCACAGTCACCGCAGTCCAAGAGCGAGTTATCTCCTCAACACAAAGGGCTTTACCAATGTTAAAAATTTGTCAGGTGGAGTTTCAACCTTTGCAAATAATAAGGATACAGGCTATTTAAAAAGCACATTTGTTTTTCACGAAAAGTGATTGTTAGAAACCGTGTTTACAAGATAGGATGAGGTATGTTTTGCCAAGTATAGTCTTCTCTCAATTCCTATGCACCTCGCTCTGGTTTGTAGGCAATTCTATTGCGGATGACATCGCTCTTGAGCTTCAGGCTTCTTCCAGCTTTCTCACACATCAGACCAGTAGTATACAACTCGGCTTTATTTTGGGAACATTTTGCCTTGCGCTTTTCACGATAGCAGACCGGTATTCTCCATCAAAGGTATTCTTAGTAAGTGCTCTGGTAGCAGGCTTATTTAATCTAGGCATTAGTCTGCCGGGCATTAATACCAACATGGTCTTAGTGCTTCGACTTTTCACCGGATTTTTTCTGGCAGGTATTTATCCGGTTGGCATGAAAATAGCTTCCGATTACTATCAGGGAGGATTGGGAAAATCACTTGGTCTGTTAGTTGGAGCTCTTGTACTCGGCACGGCACTTCCACATTTATTAAAAGAGTTAACACTGGATTTTTCCTGGCGTTATGTAATCTATACCACCACAGCATTCTCTTTTGTTGGAGGAGTAGTAATATCAATCGTTCCTGATGGACCCTATCGAAGAGCCAGTCAGAAGATTAACCTCGCTGGTTTTCTTTTTGCCTTTCGACAAAAGGCTTTTAGAAATGCTGCCTTTGGTTATTTCGGACACATGTGGGAGCTGTATACTTTTTGGGCTTTTGTTCCCATCATGCTCACGGCCTACAATGCACAGTTCGAGGAGGCACAATTGTCAGTGCCTTTATTTTCTTTTTTGATTATTGGTGCAGGAGGCATTGCCTGTGCCTTGAGTGGATTTATTGCAGAGTATAGAGGCGTAAAACAAGTAGCAGCGGGAGCGCTCCTTTTGTCATGTCTGTGCTGTCTGGTATCTCCCTTCTTTTTGTTCTTTTCAAGCGCAATTGTATTTGTAAGCTTTCTGTTTTTTTGGAGCCTTGTGGTAATCGCTGACTCACCGATGTTCTCAACCCTGGTAGCAAGCTATGCACCAGAGCAAAGCCGAGGAACGGCTCTTACGATCGTAACATGTATTGGTTTTGCTATCACGATCGTGAGTATTCAGTTTATTTCTAGTTTATCAAAGACTATTGATGCAAGAATTGTTTACATGTTTCTGGCCATTGGACCCTTTTTGGGTTTATGCGCTTTAGTCGGTCCCTTTTATAAGAGTAGCAGAAAACCCTAAACAAAAAAATCTAGATTGAGTCGCTGAAACCTTACAGCACTCTATTCGTTAGATCTGGAGTCTATGAAAACATTAGCGTCATTACTACTATGTTTAGTGCTTTTCTCGTGTCAAAGCGATGATATAGCAACCGCAGGAGAAAAGAATGCAGCAAAAGTTTCCGAACAGATTGCTCTTTATAAAGTGGAGAGAATGATTGTGACGGAGCTGAGAGGCACTGTTGATGTGCCTAAGTATGATGGCAACCTTTTTAAAATTGAAGGGCAATTTGTAAAGGTTGGCGGTATTGATTACTGGAACTTAGAATACCTGAGGTCATTTGAATTTCCAGATTCAAAAACAATTATTTTAAGATTTTGAAAATGAAGAGGATCAAATTAGTATCTATTGTTTTGGCTTCGCTACTTCTGCCGCCTAATGCAAGTTTTGCGCAGAACATGAAACTTGCTTTGGAAGGGGAGGAATGGGCAGGAGTTGTGGAACACCCTGTGAAAGGTCGCCAGGGAATTTTGATAAAGCAGAAACTTTCTTTTGGAGAGTTTCATACGCTTGTCGTAGACAGGTCCTGGACAAAAGGATCTTCCTTTTCAGTGGGTCTTTCACAAGGACTACCAACGGATGCAGATTACAAAAGAATCGTAACCAGTGAAAAGATTAAGAAAAAGCAAACACTATACTTCGCCTTGGCCGACAGTCTTGGTAATGAAGCGAGAGCGTACTGCATGACTGATTTTAAATCAAAGGATTTTATGTTAGGGGATAATCCCGTCAGCATCATTAATATTTTTGGAGACATTTTGGGAGTAGGTGATGAGAGCTCGAGTTTTTTCTATGCAAGAATTTATGATGCACAGAATTCCCAGGCCTGGGAGTTGATGCTTGATAACCAAGAGGCACAAGCCAAGCCTAAAACGTATGTAGGATATTTATCAAAGAATAAGGAAGAATATTATACGATCGCGCCACTTTCAAAAGTGATAAGCAAGAAGGGCAAGAAGGGAGTGATGCCTTTTGGATCAGCGGGATTCGAAGTACGCAACAAAGAAGGAAAAGCCTTAGCAGCGGTTTCGCTTATTGACAATGGTGTTGTATACCTGACTGACTTGAGTCCAGAAGAAAGAGTTTTACTTTCAGGTGCTTTGGCGGCCCTTCTACTACAAGAACAAATTGGATCGTAGGAAGCAGTAACCCCTGATATTTTAAAAGCAAAAAACCTCAGCGAGCGCTGAGGTTTTTTTATTCTATCAAAGTAAATTCCACTAAGCTGTGAGCTGTATTTCTTCTCCTTCTTTGTTTAAGAATCTGTACTCGGTCATACCCATGGAGGTATCTTTCTCCAGATTCACCCAGCTCTTGTATTTAAAGAACCATTTCATCCGTTGAGAAATGAAGCCGTTAGTAAAGTAAGCATGCAAGTAAGGATGCAGCGCCAATACCAAACCCTTTTCATTCTGTCTGCTTAACAGATCATCTAAGGTCTTTTCAATCTGATCAGAAACTAAAATGGAAGCCGTAATTTTTCCAGTACCATTACAAGTAGGGCAAAGTTCTTTCGTTACAATGTTCATCTGCGGACGAACACGCCGCCTTATCGTCCTTCATGGCATCTTTCATGGCCTGGTAGATCATTCGCTTATGATCCGGATTACGCATATCGATAAAATCGATCACGACAATTCCTCCCATATCGCGTAAGCGTAACTGGCGGGCTATTTCTTTAGCCGCTTCTACGTTAACTGAAATGGCAGTGTTTTCCTGGCTGTCTTCTCTATTGCTCTTGTTTCCGCTGTTCACGTCAACAACATGCAAGGCCTCGGTGTGTTCTATAATTAAATAGCCACCACCTTTTAAACTTACTGTGGTACCAAAAGCAGATTTGATTTGCTTCTCAACACCAAAGTTTTCGAAAATCTTAACTCTGCCATTGTAGTACTTAACAATGCCTTCCAAATCAGGAGAGATGTTGCGTACATACGCTTTTACCTCGTCATACAATTTTTTATCGTCAACCTGAATGCTGTCGAACGATTCGTTGAGGAGGTCGCGCAGAATAGAAGAGGTCTTGTTCAACTCACCGATTAGTTTATCGGCTGTTTGGGCATCGGCTAGTTTCGCCATGCCTTCGTCCCAAGTCTTTACAAGATTGCGCAAGTCTTTATCCAGTTCAGCCACTTCTACACCTTCTGCAACGGTGCGAATAATAACTCCAAAATTGGCTGGCTTAATAGACGTAATGAGTCGCTGAAGACGCTTGCGTTCTTCGCTGCTGGTAATTTTTTTAGATACGCTTACCGAATTACTAAACGGTACCATTACCAGGTATCGCCCGGCAAGGGATAACTCGCACGAAAGTCGTGGCCCTTTTGTAGAGATGGGTTCTTTAACAATTTGAACAGGAATGACCTGACCCTTGGTAAGTTGCTGGCCTATTTTGCCATGCTTGTCAATGTCTTGTTCAAGTGTGAATTTCTCCAGCTTACCAAAAATCTTTTTGGTGCGCACCAGCTTCGTAAATTTTGCTAACGAGCCGAATTGTGGACCAAGATCGAGGTAATGAAGAAAGGCGTCTTTGTCGTAGTTCAATTCAATGAACGCGGCATTCAACCCCTGCACTACTTTTTTTACAGTGCCCAGGTAAATATCGCCAACTACAAATTTGCTACCCTCTTCTTCGTTGTGAAATTCAACAAGAGTTTTATCTCGTAGAAGGGCTATACGGCATCCGTCCTGAGTCGCGCTGATGATTAGCTCGTTGCTCAAAACAAAAATGATTAAATGTTAAAAAATGGACTGTATAGCATGTAAGAATGTTCACTTCACCCCAAACGAGAAAGGTTATCTAGCAAACCAGATAACCTGTCTCCTTCAGAATGAAAGTATCATTACTTCTTCTTGTGACGGTTCTTTCTCAAACGCTTCTTGCGCTTGTGAGTAGCCATCTTATGCTTCTTTCTTTTCTTTCCGCTTGGCATAGAAATGAGTTGGTTAGCGCCTTCGAGTAAACACCTTAACGGGCTTGTCCCGCTATCCCCTTTCAGAGATCCCAGCACAAAGCCGGGAAAATGCTGCCTTCGTCAGCATTGTTAAACAATTATTTTAAATCCTTTAGGTAAGAATCTACAGTGGCTTGCACCGATGGATCCTTATCCATATTTCTTATTTTCTCAAACTGTTCTTTGGCTTTCGCCTTATCACCAGTCTGCATATAAGCAACACCTAACAACAGCTGGCCTTGAATGTGATTGGGGTTTAGCGCAATCAGCTTATTCAGGCGTTCAATCGCGTTTTCATATTGGCCGGATTGAACCGACAACATGCCGAGATTGAACAAAGCTGTCTCATTTTTCGGGTCTGCCACCAAAACCTCTCTCAGCATCAAAATACCCTGCATAGGGTTTGATGAAGACACATAGGTGAGTGCCAGGTTGTTTTTTACCTCAAAATCGTTGGGGTTTTGAACCAAGACCTTGTTGTAAAATTCCTGCGCCTTAGAAGCCAAAACCTGCTGTTTTTTGACATCGAGGGCGAATGTAAAAGCCTGATAATAGTTATTACCAGTCTTTTTCCAGCTTTCAGTAGTATTAAAGAACGAAGCAGCCTCTTCGGAAAACCACGCAGCACTGTCAAAAACGCCAGAAACTGCATACCAGCTTGCCAAAGAGTCGGCAAAGATAGCCTTTTTTTCTTTTTCAGCAGTTGTGCCGTACAAAGTCCGGAATTCTCCTATTTTCTGGAGCAGTTCTAACGGAGCTTCCATGTGGGGAGCATCTTCCTGTTTTACTTCAGTTTCGGGAGCACCACCTTGCATATCCTGCTCATTATCTACTACCGACTTGGGTAATTGAAACAAGAGCACGACCAAGAGGGCGCACACGATCACCAATATAATTCTGGTCTTTAGCATTAAATCTTAAAAATTGAGTTCTAGGGAGATGGGCCAATGGTTTAGTAAAGAAATTCCAAAGGCTGTCGATTTAATCTACGTCTTGCTTTTCGGCCTTATCAGCCAGTAATTTCACCTTTTCGCTATTCTTGATCTTGTTAACGAAAATTTTAGCAGGCTTAAAAGCAGGGATGTAGTGTTCATCAATCACGATAGCCGTGTTGCGGGAGATGTTACGGGCGATCTTTTTCTTTCTTTTCTTATTAATAAAGCTTCCGAAACCGCGGATATAAATGTTTTGGCCAGCGGCCATGTTGTTTTTTACCACACTCAGGAAGGCTTCCACTGTAGCATTCACATCTGCTTTGTCCACACCGGTTTTTTCTGCGATTTCGTTGATGATATCTGCTTTAGTCACGCTTGTAAAGGTTTAGTACTCAATAACAAAGGCCCAAAGTTAACCCTGCGGACTATAATCGCAAACTCCGAAGCGCTGATTATCAATTTTTTACCTAAAACCTTGTTCGGTCAACGTTTTGAAGCATATTGGCAGCATGAGCTCCGTTTTGATAAAGGATTTTTCAAAAAAGATAATTGCCTGGTATGAGGAACATAAGCGAGAATTGCCTTGGCGTATGGCGAATGATCCCTATAAAGTATGGCTATCAGAAATTATTCTTCAACAGACCAGAGTGAGCCAGGGTCTGCCCTACTACAATCGCTTTGTTGAAAAATACTCGAGTGTTAGGCACTTGGCGACTGCTCCCGAACAAGAAGTGTTGCGTTTGTGGCAAGGACTTGGTTATTACAGCAGGGCGCGCAACCTTCACAAGTGCGCAAAGCAAGTGGTGGAGAACCATGAGGGAAATTTTCCCAACTCCTTTGAAGGATTGAAAAAACTTCCGGGCATTGGCGATTATACAGCCGCGGCCATTGCTTCTTTTAGTTTTAAGGAAGTAGTGCCTGTAGTAGATGGCAATGTATATAGAGTGTTAGCCCGTGTTTTTGGAATAGATACGCCTATCAATAGTCCAAAAGCAAAAAGGGAATTTTTTGAATTGGCTCAACAGCTCATTTCGAAAGAGCAACCTGATATTTTTAATCAGGCCATTATGGAATTTGGTGCGCTGCATTGCACACCTCAAAACCCTGTATGTGATGAATGTCCCTTTGCAAAGCAATGTGTAGCCAAGGCAAAAAATTTACAAAAGCACTTACCGGTAAAAGAGAAGAAAATAAAAGTAAGGAAGCGCTACTTTTATTACAGAGTGTACCAGCAAAAGAAAAAACTTGCCCTGCGCCTGCGCGAAGGCAAAGACATCTGGCACGGCTTATACGATTTCGATTTGATAGAAAGTGCAAAGCCGCTGAGTAAAGCAGGACTTGAGAAACAAGTAGGGCTTAAAAAGTTTGAGCTATCCGAAGAATACAAACACGTGTTGAGCCATCAGGTGATTTACGCACGCTTTATTTTGTTAACATCAAAACCCAAGAACAAGGAACTACAATTTTTTTCGTTGAAAAAGATAGCAGAACTTCCAAAGCCAGTGCTGATCAGCAAGTTTCTGAAGGAGTATGAGTTTCTAAAATAGAGGAAAGGTGGTTATTAGCAGTTACTCAAGACAGGAATTGTCAACTGAGTATGCGATATTTGTTGTCATTAAGCCGGATGGCTAAGCAATAAAAGAGTAATTAAAATCAATATAATATGGCGGGCGTAAATAAAGTGATTCTCATAGGCCGTTTAGGCAAGGAACCAGAAATTAAAAATTTCGACAATGGAGGCATGATTGCCAACTTCACGATGGCAACCTCTGAAACCTATAAAGACCGCACCACAGGGGAGAAGAAAGAGATAACGGACTGGCATAACGTAGTAGCACGTATTCCGCAACAAGCAGACATTATTCAAAAGTATGTTCACAAGGGCGACATGCTGTATGTAGAAGGTAAACTGCGCACGCGCTCGTGGGAGAAAGACGGAAAGACGAATTACATCACCGAAGTGTTGGTTGATAACTTTACCATGCTTACACCTAAAGGCGGTAGTGGAGGAGGACAAACGGGTGGCTACGGAGCAGCACCTACCAATCAGGCAGCACCCATGATGGATGCTGGCAGTGATGATTTACCTTTCTGAAAATGATAGTAAGTAGAACTTTTATAAAGGGCTTGGGATGTTGCATCCTCAGCCTTTTTTTGTTTTCATGCGAGCGCGATTTTTTACCAAAGCCACTGGGTTACAATCGAATTGAACTGCCTGCTCAAGAGTACCAACCCTTGCCGGATTCTCTGCCCTATAGTTTTGAGTACTCGAAACACGCAACTCTTTTGAAGGACACCTCGTGGATTAGGGAGCGTTTCTGGATTGAGATTTATTATCCAACATTGAAGGCCGATGTACACATAACCTACAAAAAATTGAATGGTAAAGATCAACTGCTGAAAGAACTGCTAAATGATGCGTATGTACTTACGGCAAAGCATCAGATTAAAGCTTCGGCTATTGATGAAGTAATTACACGCACCCCCAAAGGACACACAGCCGTGATTGCCGAGTTGGAAGGAGAAGTTCCGAGTCAGTTTCAGTTCACCATTACCGATTCTACGGAGAATTTTTTGAGAGGAGCACTCTATTTCAACACAAAAGTGAATAATGATTCTCTGGAACCAGCCATCGAGTTTATGAAGAAAGAAATCATGCACATGATTAACACTGCGGATTGGAAAACTAAAAACTAAGACATGCATCAACACCAGCAGCTCATCGAAACATTTTACTCGGCCTTTGCCAGAAAGGATTTTAAAACGATGGCGGAGTGTTATCACAACGAAGTAGAGTTTGAAGATCCCGCTTTTGGAAAACTAAAAGGAGCAGAAGCAGCGAAGATGTGGGAGATGTTGCTTACGCGTAGCAAAGATCTCTCGGTTGTCTTTTCAAATGTACAGGCAACGGAGCAGCAAGGTTCTGCCAATTGGGTTGCTACGTATACATTCTCACGGACAGGTAACAAGGTTGTTAATAACATTCAAGCAGCCTTTGATTTTAAGGACGGAAAAATTATAAAGCACACGGATCGTTTTGATCTCAGCAAGTGGTTTGTAAGTGCCTTTGGTTGGAAGGGTTATCTGTTTAGTGCCTTACCCTTTCTTAAAAACAAATTCAAGCAGCAAGCGAAACAGACCTTGACGAATTTTATTTCTAAATCAAGTTAAATGTTAACGAACCGACAGAAAGATTTTTCTCTACCCAAGAGCATCACCTACTTGAATGGTGCTTACATGTCGCCCTTGTTGAAAAGTGTGGAAAAGGTAGGCGCAGAAGCGTTGCTTAAGACTCACAAAAACTTCGAGCCGAATTTGCCAAACTGATTAATTGTAAACAGAGTGATCGGATAGCCATCGTCCCTTCGGTTTCTTACGGCATGGCGAATGTTGTTAAAAACATTTCCATAGAAAAGACGCAGCATGTATTAGTGGCGGCCGAGCAATTCCCAAGTAATTATTATCCATGGCAGCGTTTGTGCGAAGAGAAAGGTGGAGAAGTAAAAATTATTTCTCCTCCCCCAGCACGGGAAAATCGCGGTAAAATCTGGAATCAAAGAATACTAGAAAATATTACCAGGCAAACCAAAGTAGTGGCGCTGGGTAATGTGCACTGGGCCGATGGCACCTTGTTCCATTTATTGGCGATTCGCAAACGCACCAAAGAAGTAGGTGCTTTGTTGATTATTGACGGAACCCAAACGGTAGGCGCCTTGGCATTTGATGTACAAAAAATTCAACCCGATGCACTTATCTGTGCCGGATATAAATGGTTGTTAGGGCCGTATTCTCTTGGGCTTGCCTATTATGGTGAGGTTTTTGATGGAGGTAAACCTGTTGAAGAAAACTGGATCAACCGAAAGAACAGCGAGAATTTTGCAGGACTTGTTAACTACGAACCAAATTATCATCCTGGAGCTTTGCGATATGAAGTAGGCGAGCACAGCAATTTTATTTTGGTACCTATGCTTCTGAAAGCCCTTGAGCAATTGAATAAATGGAAGCCTGAGAACATTCAGGAATATTGTAAAGTCATTACAAAAAACACCATTGATGAATTAGTACAGCTGGGTTTTTGGATTGAAGACGAAGCGTACCGTGCTTCTCATCTATTTGGCATTCGCTTGCCGTTGGAATTAGAGTTGAAGAAAGTAAAAGAGGATCTTCTGAAGAAGAAAATATATGTGTCCTATCGGGGTGATGCAATTCGCATTTCTCCTAATGTGTACAATACAAAAGAGGATTTAAAAAAATTATCCACCACCCTCACCCGAAGCTTATGAAAAAGATACTAGCAGCAATCTGGATTTCAATAGCCAGTTTTCAGGCAGAGGCACAATCAGATCCATTGCTCTTTGTGTTTTTGAACAAGCGAACCGATCTACCGGCCTTGCCTAAGGAGGAGTCGGATAAATTAATGGAAGGGCACATGGCTAACATTGGACGTTTGGCGAAGGAAGGAAAGTTAGTGGTGGCAGGACCTTTTGAAGGCGGTGGAGGAATTTTTGTGTTGAAAACAAACTCAGTCGAAGAGGCGAAGGGCTGGCTGGCAAACGATCCGGCAGTAAAAGCTGAACGCTGGCGTATGGAATATTTACCAATAACCTTTCGAACAGGAAAGGCATGCGTTGCAAAGGAACCTTATCAAATGGTATCGTATCATTTTATGCGCTATGGCTTGAACCTAACCAAGTTTAATGTGCAGCAAGCAGGCAATACACTTCAGAAGCACATGGTGTACATGAAGGAATTAAATCAAACCGGAAATGTAATTGCTGAAGCAAGCCTTGGTGAAGGAGAAGGAAGTTTTTTAATTATGAAGGGCGACCTCGACCAGCGTGTAGTCGAGGCAAGCCCTGCAGTACAAGAACAAGTATTCACCATTGAGGTAAAAAAATTGTGGGTAGCGAAGGGATCCTTCTGCGAACAATAGGGTTCTTACTAAGCCAACATTTTTTTATAAGCCGTTATGTCTGTGGCAAATTTAATAACCCGCAACGGGTTGCCATCCTTACTTTTTATAACCGCATAATTGCCGAGAATGAAAACGCTGCGACCTTCTTTTGTGAGTCGCTCAAATTCTCCAGAGCGAGCTTTGCCGTTTGCTAAATCATTCCAGAATTGCTGATACTCGGTACTGTCTGCATGCTCCTTCTTTACGAAAATTCTGTGATGCTTATGCCGGATTTCAGAGAAGGTGTAACCCATTAAATTGAGAAAAGTGCTGTTCGCTTTAATAATGCTTCCATCAAGATTGAATTCGATTGAAGCAATACCGCTTTGATCGAGTGCAAGCATTCTGCTTTCCATTTCAAAATTACTTCGCTCCATGTCCTCTTGTGTGGCCGAAAGCTCCTCCATGTTTTGTCGCATTTCTTCTTCCTGGGCACGCATTTCTTCCGCGCGTTGTTGAGACTCCTCCAAAAGAAGCTTCACACGTTCCGTGGTCTTAGCCGTAATAATAGCGGAGGCAACCGCTTCGCTGGCTTTCTTGAGAAACTCTAAATGTCCGGCATCATATTTTTCGAACGAGGCGAGCTCTAACACACCCGTTACTTCTTCGTTAGAAATAAGGGGGACTAAAATGATGCACGCAGGATTCGCCAAGCCAAGTCCCGAAGTAATTTTCACATAATCTTGCGGAACGTTCGTCATCATAATTACGTCCTTCTCTACGAAACACTGACCCACCAGCGACTCACCAATCTCAATTCGCTTATTGATATATTTTTTGCGATCGTAGGCATAGCAGGCTGTCAGGTTGAGATACTCTTCACCATTTTGATCCTTTTCTAACAAGAACAAACTGCCTTGATTAGAGTTGGTGTATTTTACCACTTCCCGTATCAACTCGTTGGATAAATTCTCCGTATTGTCTGCATGTTTGCGCAAAATTTCGCCAATGGTGGCGGAGCCTTGCGTGATGTATTTCTCTTGGCGTTCACGCTCTGCTGACACTACTAAATTCTCACGCATTTTTAGTAAGGCTTTTCCTAATTCATCATTTTCGCTGGTAAGCGAATAATCAATAGAAAGATTTCCCTTACTGATTTCTTCAGCAAAACCGATATTGTTAGAGACGTTAGTCACCTGACTTTCGAGTGCTTTCAGCGTAACGGCCTCAACGGAGGTTTTCTTCGCCAGATTAAAGGCCCACATGCCGTTAATAAACATGATGATGGTAACAACGGTTGCGTGAATAATAAAGGTTTGCAGATCCATGTATTCCAACTGTGTGAAATAGATCTCCTTCATACCTGTGTATTGCAAGTAAGCAAAGGACCCATGGTGCAGAACAATGTAAACCAGCAACGGTAATTGAAGCTTCCAGTTTTGATAGGTAATAAGGAGGGCGGAACCTACCAAAAACATAAAATGCATTTCGAACATACCATGCATTTGATAAATGTATTGAGCAGAGAACACACCAAAAATTACGGACAATACATATTGATATAAATTATTTTTGGGCAATAAGATCTTGGTTGCATAATAGGCTACGAGAGACAGACCCCCTGCTCCAAAGGCAAAGAGATACGTGTCATAGAAAAAACTCCATAAAAAACCCACGGCAAAATAAATCCAGAGCGCAATGTTCATAATGCGGTCGCCCCGCTTATTGATTTCAGAAAAAATGCTTTTGTCTGCAGACATAGAAATGTTTTGTTGTGAGCTCATGTATTAGAAATTTAGGTCTTGGTCAGAAGGTAGTTGGCAACCGTATGATTGCGTGGCAAAGACATTAAAGGTGGGAGGGGCTTCACCTTTTACAAGTGCTTGCAATGCCATCTCTGCATAATTGCTTTCTTTAAGTGTGCAGTAGCGGGTTTTATTATAATTTCCTCGGTAGAAAAGTTTTTGAGAAACATCCAGCACTACGGCCTGGGGTGTAGAGTATACTCCACAGGCACTGGCTAACTGATCATCTATATCCTGAAGAATGGTTACACGATTGTCATCGATCATTTCAGTCGCTTGCTGTACATCCGCGTAGGCGGGGATGACAGCATAGATTTTAACCTTCTCATTAAATTGATTGGTAAGTGATTTAAAATGTTTCAGGTTAAAGCGAGAGCAGGGACAGTCAGGATTAAAAAAATGTAAGTAGAAGGCCTGATTTGCCGGAAATGAGGGGGGTAGAGAGATCTGTTGATTTATTGCAATGCTTGAGTAATCCGGAGGAAGGGGAGTGGGCAGTACATATTGAAGTTCCTGTTGCCAAAAAAGAAAACCCATACTGCCAAAGCAGCCAAGCAACACCCCCAATACAATAAGTTTTCTCATGAAATTTACTCTATATACGATCCTATTGGGGAGGTTGGATCTATAACACTCAACATACTGAAATGTTTTTCTGAAACCAAATCTTATTGATAACAGGAATTTTTGCTCATTATTTGGTAAGTTGAGTTACCAACCAAACCAAAGACCAATGAAAACTGCACTGAAAGTCCTACTCGGACTTGTCCTGCTTTTCGCAGCTTTTGCACTCTACGTACACACAAGCTGGCATGTAAATCTCAACGAAGAGTATCCCATCACAGAAGTTTCGATTGCGCCAGACTCTGCCATGTTAGCACACGGCAAATACTTGGCAGAGGGGCCTGCACATTGTACGCACTGCCACTTGTCGATGGATCAATTAGAAACGGCCGAAGCAGGTAATGTAGTTATGAAGGGAGGCTTTGAATTTGGACTTCCTATCGGAAAGTGGCGCGCTCCTAATATTACTCCCGATCCGGAAACCGGCATTGGAAGATATACTGATGGAGAGCTGTATAGATTGATGCGACACAACATCTTACCCAGCGGTCGCGCCACCATCGATTTGATGCCATTCACCACCATGAGTGAGTATGATGTAAAAAGTATCCTTGCTTATTTAAGAATAATACCGCCAATTAAAAATGAGGTACCGATAACAGAACCCAATTTTTTAGGAAAGGCCTTGCTGCGATTTGTGATACGTCCTGTACCACCCAAAGCACCGATTGAAGAAAGAGTTGAAAAGGACAGTAGCATCGTGTATGGAAAATATTTGGCAGAGAGCGTAGCCAATTGTAGAGGCTGCCATACGAAACGCGATTTAAAAACCGGAGAATACATTGGACCTTTTTATGCAGGCGGGCTTACCTTTGAACCGGCCATTGAAACAGGCATGTGGACTTTTAATACACCTAACCTTACCAGTGATCCAGCTACAGGCATTATGGCGGATTGGACAGAAGCAACATTCATCAATCGCTTTAAAGTAGTAGGGCGCTTTCACAAAACATCTCCAATGCCCTGGGGCGCCTTTAAGCAAATGGATGAAATAGACTTAAAAGCAATTTATCGCTTTTTGAAAAGCCTGCCTCCTGTAGAAAATAAAATTGAGCCTGTGGCAATAGCGCCAACTATAGCTGAATAGGCTCTTTTAAATTACAAGTTGACAAAACTTTCCAGGCCGTGCCGTCATGTTTGAGCACGGCCATTTCTTTTACAGTAAAAGAATGATTGTATTTCTTTAATTCAAACTCTTTCCAAGCTATGGGAAACTGATCCTTCTTTAGATCGCGAATTGGCATTGAACAACTGAAATTCTACTTTACAAAAGCGCTCCAATGTTTTTTGAAAAAGGAAAAGAGATTCGTTAGGCAGCACATCCATGTAAATGACTCGCGGAGGAAATGCCTTATAGTTTTGAAGATGCAAATCGAAAGTAGACTGCCCCGATGAAAATGTTTTCAGTTTTTCAAGCAAGATTTTTTCCTTTTTCTGCTTCCACAAAAAGGGCATGTGTAAGGTAATGTGCGGAGGAGAATTAAGAGAGGCCTTGCTGTTGTACTGTACTTTAAAATATTCTTTGAGTTGATGGGCCTCCGAGAAGATGGGTTCGGGAGGAATAATAGCCAGGAAATAACGCTGATAGTCGGTCTGGTTTTTCATAATCCATCAGCGCCTCTTCGCACCTCTGCGGTTAGTCCTTTACCGCAGAGGCGCAGAGATACGCAAAGTATGCTTTATAGATTTTCTACAACGTAGTTGAGCATTTGAGTGTATAAATGGTAACGTGTTTTACCACCTTGTATACCGTGATGTTTATCAGGATAATAAAATGAATCGAATTGTTTACCGGCATTGATCAAGGCCTCCTGCAACACTACTGAGTTTTGAAAGTGTACGTTGTCATCACCCGTACCATGAATCAATAAAAAGTTGCCTTGTAGTTTAGCGGCATGTGTTGAAGGAGAGTTGTCATCATAACCAGAAGCATTCTCTTCAGGGGTTTGTAAGTAACGCTCTGTATAAACAGTGTCGTAATAGCGCCAGTTGGTAACGGGGGCAACGGCTATACCCATTTTAAATACACCACCGCCATTGGTCATAGCCAATGATGACATATACCCACCATAACTCCAACCCCAAATGCCTAATCGGCTGGCATCCACATACGAAAGTGTTGATAGATACTTGGCTGCTGCAACATGGTCTTCCAATTCATACTTGCCAAGCTGCTTGTAGGTCAATTTTTTGAAGGCCTCCCCCCGGAAACCGGTCCCGCGCGTATCCACAATGGCAACGATATATCCCTTCTGCACTAACATCTGATGGAAATAGAAATGACCACCACCCCAGGAGTTACTTACATTTTGTGAACCGGGCCCGCTGTACTGATAGATCAGCACCGGATACTTCTTAGTTGCATCAAAATCTTTTGGTTTCATGAACAAACCATTTAGGGCCTGACCGTCTACAGTATTAAAAGTGAAAAACTCTTTGGAAGCGATGCCATATTCTGCAACTGTCTTTTGCAGGGCTTCATTTTTCTCCAATACTTTAATCAGTTTGTTTCCTTTGGTGGCAAAGAGACTTACGGTGGTGGGCTGAGTCGCACTGTTGTAATAGTTAATGTAAAACTGAAAGTCGTTGCTCATGTTTACCGTGTTGGCACCGGATTCGGGAGTTAGCTTCACTTTCTTTTTGCCATCAATGCTGATCGAATAAACCTGTCTCTCTAACGGAGAAACTTCGGCAGATTGATAGTAAACAGTTTTTGTTTTTTCATCCAGGCCTAAAAATCGGGTCACTTCCCAATTGCCGTTGGTAATCTGGCGTACCAATTTGCCTTCAACAGTGTAGAGGTAAATATGGTTGTAGCCACTCATTTCACTTACATAAATGAATTGCTTCTTGTCATCCAGATAGGTTAGATCATCATTGATATCTATGTACGTTTTGCTGGTTTCGGTAAATACTGTGGTTAAAGTACCGGTCAGGGCATTCATGTGCAGAATCTCTAAGGTGTTTTGCAGGCGATTCATTCTGCGGATAGAAAGTGTATTGGCATCCTTCGTCCACATTAGGCGAGGGATGTAGATGTCCTTGTTTGTTCCAAGGTCTGCTTTGATTTTTTGCTGTGAAGCAAGGTCGTAAAGGTAAATGTCAATTTCTGAGTTGACCTCTCCTGCTTTTGGGTATTTAAATTTATAGTCTTGTGGATATTTGGCACCCTGATTCCACTTCTGCATGTTGTACTCTTTCACCTTCGACTCGTCAAAGCGATAATAGGCAAGTTTGTTGTTGTCTGGGGACCAGAAGAAAGCTGTTGTAAAACCAAATTCCTCCTCGTATACCCAGTCAGTACTACCGTTGATAATCTCATTGAACTTACCATCGTTGGTTACCTGTGTTTCCTTCATATCGGCAAGCGAAACGTAGAAGAGATTGTTGCTTCTCACGAAAGCAACTTTACTCCCATCTGGAGAAAAAGTGGCATAGGATTGCTTCCCATTTGAAGAAAGTTTTTTAACAGTCTTGCCAGTTAAGTCATAAATGAAATAATCTGCGCGGAAAGACCAGCGATAGATCTGTTCAAAATCCGTACTGAGAAGTAATTGTTTCTCATCAGCACTAAAAGAATAGTCGTCAATTTGAATGGCAGGAGACAGGGCATTTCCATCCACTAAGGTTTCTACTATTTCACCAGTAGTTACATTGTACTTCACCACTTTGTTGTTTTGAAGGGAGGAGTAAAACTTTCCATCCTTCATCCAGTTGATGCCGCTAACACTTTTTGCGGCAAAGGTGGGCTTGGTGGTGAAATCCTCCACCGTAATTGTTTTCTGAGCAAAGCCAGTAATCGAAATTAACAAGGCAGCCAACAGTATGAACTTCTTCATGTCTATAAGTATTTGAGCGGGCAAGCTACTAAAGGATGTGAATTGGAAAAAGAAAATTTATGAGAGGGGTTATAGGTATTGCAGATGATCAGAATGATGCTTTTTGTAAAAGAGCTTGAGGAAAATGAGTGCGGGATGACTTGAATCATCAATTCCGATCTGCGTAAAAAAGTGATCAATATTTTCAAAGCCACCAATGGAAACTAGATCCGATTCATCTAATGCTTTAAAGCCCATCGTCCAGGTTTCAAAATTGCGTTCCGGCAATCTCCCCTCCAGCAGCACATGAACATCTGTATGCAAAGGGTTTTTAACAATTTTCAAGTATAGTTCATGAACAGCATCTCGTTTGCCTTCTAAAACCTGAATGAATTTTCCCTGAGAATACAGCAACATTCCAGTAATACCCAGTGCGGGGTTGTTGCGATGGCTGCTTTGTAAAATAGCTGAAAGTTGCTGGTTCGAAATGGTTTGCGTAGCAGTGCTGCTGTAAACTAAATAGTACATAGGGTTTAGACTAAAGGCGTTTGGGAAGGAGGAATATTCTCATCTTTTGCAATGAAGGGGGAAATATCTTGGTGAAGCCTGATGGCTTTCCTGGACAACCATACACCCAGCACCAAAGACAAGATGGCACCCACCCAAACTCCCGGCACATAATTGATGAACCAGAAATAATCGTACGAACCGTGGAAAAGTGTTGCCACGAAAAGTGCAATAAAGCCATAATAAAACCCTCTCTGATGCGTGAACTTAGCCTTGCCTAGAAAGTATCCCATCAATACACCAAACGTAGCATGAGCCGGTACGGCTGTAAACATGCGTAAAATTCCGGTGGTAACTCCATACTGAAAAGTGTAGAGCACATTTTCCAAGGTAGCAAAGCCCATGCTTACCATGAGGGCATATACAATGCCATCAAAAGGTTCATTGAAATTTTTATTCGGATACAGGACAAAGCGAACAAATAAAAACTTGCTGGACTCTTCCACCAAGGCAACCAGAAAGAAGGCGTTTAAAAATTGGTCACTGAAGCTACTCTCATCGATCGTCACATTGGCGGTAAGTGGCCAGCTTACCAAAAGAGTTACCACTGTGCTGAGGGCGCCATATAAGAAGCTCATCAGCAAAAGCCCTATGGGTTCTCGTTCATGTTTATCCTTTAAATAGACGTAAATGCCAATGGCAATACCCGGTGCAAGTGCAAGCGAGAGTAGGCTCAGGAAGTTCATAGTGAAATTTACAATTTTACTTTTATGATTTAAGAATCCAGGATATGAAAATCATAATTCCTGCTGGGTAAATCGTACCTTGCAGCATGATCAATGAAGAGATACAGGAAGAATCAGACGATATACTTTTTGAACACCAGCGTTTTGTGGTGGACCCTGGCCAGAGTTTGTTACGCATCGATAAATTTCTAAATGCAAAACTGCAAGGAGTGACCCGTTCCCGAATTCAGAACGGGATTGAAAACGGTTTTGTAAAAGTGAATGACCTTGTGGTGAAGTCGAATTACAAAGTACATCCGGGCGATGAAATTGTGCTCTCTTTTCCGGAGCCTCCCCGTGATACCGATGTAAAGCCAGAGAATATTCCGTTAAACATTGTGTATGAAGATGATTACTTGCTGATCATCAATAAAGACCCCGGTATGGTGGTGCACCCTGCTTATCAGAATTGGTCTGGAACTTTAGTAAATGCACTCATCTATCATTTTCAGCAATTGCCCACCATGCCCGGCAATGATGGAAGACCAGGCCTTGTGCACCGAATCGATAAAGATACTTCCGGACTTTTAGTGATTGCCAAGGATGAGCATACCCTTACACATTTAGCTAAGCAGTTTTACGATCATAGCATTGAGCGAAAATATTGGGCAGTAGTATGGGGAGAGCCCGAACCGGCAGAAGGAACCATTAATGTAAATGTTGGGCGAAGTTTAAAGGATAGACGAATTACAGCAGCCTTTCCGGATGGAGATTTTGGAAGAACCGCTATTACACATTATAAGACTTTGGAGACACTCCGCTATGTAACACTAATCGAGTGTCAATTAGAGACGGGGCGCACACATCAGATACGAGCCCACATGAAGCATATTGGGCATCCTCTTTTTAACGATAGTACGTATGGAGGTGATCAGGTTCTAAAAGGAACCGTGTTTACTAAGTACAAGCAGTTTGTAGACAATTGCTTTGAAATAATGCCAAGACAAGCATTACATGCGAAAACATTGGGCTTTGTGCACCCCCACAGTAATAAATTTGTGCGTTTTGAGAGTGAGCTTCCAGAAGATTTCAAAAACCTGTTGGCTAAGTGGGAACACTATGTGAAGTACACGTAAACCTTACATAGGTCTAGTAATTGGGCTTTAAAGAGGGTAACTTAAGGTATAAACCCTCTACTTCGCCCTATGAAAAAATCCCTTCTCTTAATGACTATGCTGCTCATGGGCAGTATTCTTGTGTTTGCTCAGGAGGAGCAGACCAAACAAGACGATTACTACGAATTATCACTCGAAGAATTGATGAATATTCCCATCAATTCAGCATCCAAAAAGGACGAAACGCTTTTTGATGCTCCCCTGTCCAGTTACACCATTACAAAATCAGACATCGAAAAGTCTGGCGCTACCTCCATCATGGATGCCTTGCGTTTGGCTCCGGGTGTAATTGTACGAGAGCAAACAAATGGTAATTACGATATCCACATTCGTGGATTTGACAATTTACTACAACACAGCGCAACCTACAGTAAATCGAATCTATCAACCTTGGTGATGATCAATGATCGCCCCGTGTTTAACAATAATTTGGGAGGAACTTTTTGGGAAGCACTTGCCATCGACTTAAATGATGTGGAGAGAATTGAAATAGTTCGAGGTCCCTCTGCTCCCCTGTTCGGTCCTAATGCTGTAACCGGTGTGATCAACATCATCACCAAAAAGATTGAAGACAAACCACAAGTAAGTGCTTCGGCACAATACGGAACGCCTAACACCTTGATCGGAAATGTTTTTGTAGGAAAGAAAATTGATGAAAAATTGTCCATTGCGGCCTCTGCAAATTACCAGAAGCGTGAGCGTTGGGAAGAAAGCTATTACAACCCGACCACCGATGCCTATGGCCCGGCTCTGGATCCTCTCGCCTACCCAGATCCTTCTATTTCGTTGGATAAGTATGGTGTGAATGCCTACGTAGGATACAAGGCAAATGAAAACATCTCTTTTGATTTGATGATGAGCACACAAGAGTCACAAGCGATCAGAGCTTTTATCGGTGACTTAGGAGCCTCTCCGCTCACAACAGTTACTTCACGGTCGCAGAGTGCCAATTTGAAAGCAAACGTTTACGGTGCGACTATCCGTACATCCTTCATGGATGGCAAGGATAACCTCAGTGTTAATTCTCCACCTAATCAATACGATCAAAAGGTGTTTGACTTCACAGCTGAATATGATATTAAACTTGGTGACAAGTTAAATGTTGTGCCTGGGATCAGCTATCAGGATGTAACCTTTGACGACAGCGAGTATACGATTGATGGTCCAGTGTTTCTTGGAGGGAAAGAAGTCAATATAAATACATCCAGTGCATTTGTGCGGGCTGACTATCGCCCCCTTGCGAAGTGGAGAATTATAGCAGCGGGAAGAGCGGATAAGTTCTCATCACCCGATGATACGTACTTTGCCTACGAGTTTGCTACAACCTATAAACTGAATGAAAAGAATCTTCTTCGTGCAGCGGTAACACGTTCTAACAGTGGCTCCTTTATTGGTAACAACTTTTTGAATCTGAACTTAGTAGTACCCAATGGTGCAGGCCCAGGCATTGATATCAATTATATCCGCAGAGGAAATCAGGATGCGAAACTCTTTACTGTGGACATGGTAGAGTTGGGCTTCCGCAGCCAGCTTTCAAAAAATTTCCAATTAGATCTGGATATGTTCTCTCAAAAGGCATCGAATTTGAATGCCTTAATTTTTAAAGGACCTAATGGCACGTTCACAGGCTTTATGCCCAATGTAATTGAAGAATTTGATGCTATTTCAACCACGGCATCGCAAGTGGGTGCAACAGTCTCCATCAACTATGTAGCAAGCGAAAACTTCCAGCTAAAGCCTTTTCTGACGTTCCAGAAAACAGATATTGAAAATTCTTACTCAGCGTACAACTTGACAGCAACGGTTTCTGACAAAGAGCATAAAAATACACCGTCTGTGTACGGAGGCTATTACGCCAACTACAAAGTGTCGGAGAAATTCAACATCAACTCATCGGGTTATTTCTTTGGAGCACAGCGTCAATACGATGCTACCGATCTGGATGATAATAGCGCAGGAGGAGATATTAAGGGGAAGTTTATTCTTAACATTAAAGCCAATTATGCACTTACCCCACAATTCTCAGTATTTGTAAACGGAAGAAATATTTTGGGATCTGACTCACAGGAGTTTTATGGTGCGGATAAAGTAGGAGCTTTGTTCTTGGGAGGACTTTCCTTTAATCTGAAATAAAGATTTAATGCACTCGTTTTGAAGGCCACTCCATTGGAGTGGCTTTCTTTTTTAGAATAAGTGTCCTACACTTCTAAGGTGTAGGACACTTATTCATTTTTAAAACAAGTTCAAGGTTCCTCCTTTTCTGAAAGCAGTCAGATTATAGGCTGGCATTTCCCTTCCGCTAAAATACTTCTTCCTCGAGTTTCTGAAGAGTTGATGAATCATATCGGCAAAGACTCCTTCACCGCTCATGCGTCTGCCAAACTGAGAATCGTTTACGTTCCCTCCATGCATATCGCAGATTTGATTCCACACTTTATCAAAACGATCCGGAAAATTCTTTCGTAACCAATCTTCGAAAAGGATGCCTATGGAACCATTTAATCGTACGATCGTCATTCCGGCTGTACGCGCCCCATGGTCGGCAGCAGCTTTCAGAATGGTTGGTATTTCATCCTGATTTAATCCGGGAATAATGGGAGCATTCATAATACCTACTGGAATATTCGCTTTGGCAAGTTGCTCGACAACGCTTAGTCGCTTCAGACCACTGGCGGTGCGTGGCTCCATTACTCTTCGTAGGTCTTCGTTGAGTGTTGTGATGGAAATATAGATGTGCACGAGATTGTCCTTTGCCAGGTCTTGCAACAAATCCAAGTCGCGAAGCACCAAGCTGTTTTTCGTAATCATGCCGACAGGATGTCGGTACTGTGCAAAAATCTTTAACAACTTGCGCGTGATCTCCAATTTTCGTTCAACAGGTTGATAGCAATCGGTATTACCGGATAGACTAATAGGTGTTGCTTGCCAATCTGAATGCAACAAAAATTTTTCTAATAAGGCAGGCGCATTCTTCTTCACAATTATTTTGCTTTCAAAATCTAACCCTGCGCTAAAGCCCCAGTATTCATGCGTGTTTCGGGCATAACAATAAATACACCCATGTTCGCAGCCCTGATACGGATTGAGCGAATACATCATGCTTAAATCAGGGCTGGTCACTTTGTTCACCACCTTCTTGGCCTGCTCGTAAAAGAGTTGAGTACTGGGCGCCACCAACATTTCTTCATCCAATCCTTCTACGTGTTCTGTTACGTATTGCTGCTTTAAAAAACGGTTGGCAGTTTTCAGCTGTGCACCGCGGCCTTTAAAATAGTCATCCTTATTCGCCTCTCTCATGTTCCAAAGTAAGAAGGACAAAAGTCTTTTGAGCACATTAGACTGGAAGTGCGACACTAGATGTCAGATTATTTTGATCGGAGGTTAAGGTTTAGCATTTCTTCTGAAGGTATTCACCGACATCATTCCTGCATTTACCTACTTTACTACCCTGCTCGCCTATTGGCTATGGCCGAAAACAATGTTTCCGCGTTGATTTGAGTATAAATTCAAACATTATGGAAACGTACGACAAGGGAGTGAAGCCTCTACCCACCGAAACACAACCTGAAAGCAGAAATAATGGCCGTTTGTGGTCAGGACTTATCATCGTAGCCGTTGGTCTACTCTTTCTGGCAAGGGAACTCGATTTTGATTTGCCACATTGGATATTCAGTTGGAAAATGATTGTAGTCGGTATAGGTTTATACGTAGGGGCTAAACAATCCTTTAAACCCGGTGGCTGGATGATTGCTGTAGCCATTGGTACCATCTTTATTGCCGATGAATACATAGACGAAGTATACCTCAAGCCTTACATTATTCCTGCGGCTATCATTGCAGTCGGTCTGTACATCATCTTTAAACCAAAATCTAAAGATAAGCAAGGCTGGAAGGGAGCTGTATATACGGAAACCAGTTCTGAATCTCAGTGGGAATCAGTTTCCATCTTCGGAGGAAATAAAAATGTGATCTCTAAAGATTTCAAAGGTGGAGAAATGGTTACGATTTTTGGAGGCAGTGAATTGAATATGAGCCAGGCCGATATTAATGGAGTCGTGACGATAGAAATTGTTCAAATTTTCGGAGGCACTAAATTGATTGTCCCCGCCAACTGGAAAATTCAAACTGCTGAGTTGGTTTCTGTTTTCGGTGGTATAGACGATAAGCGTCCCTCTACCGCCTCTGCCGATGATACAAAAGTATTGAGACTTATTGGCACCTCGATTTTTGGGGGCATTGATATACGCAGTTACTAATGTTTATAAGCAGAACCACCATGAATTGGTACATCGCTAAAATCGTATTCAGAATAAGCACTGAAGGGCGCGCGCACAAAGACCAATTTGACGAGCACTTGCGCTTGATCGCTGCCGATTCTCAGGAAGAGGCCGTGTTGAAGGCGCGGGTGCTTGGCTTACAGGAAGAAGATTACTTCTTGAATGATAAGCAGCAGGCTGTAAAATGGGAGTTTGTCAATGTATCCGATATTCAGGCGCTGCAAGAATTGAAAGATGGCATTGAGCTTTATTCGCAAATTCACGAACGAGAGCAAGGTGCGGAGTATGTTCATTATGTACATTTACGAGCGGCATCTCTTCATAGTAAGCGCATGTCTGTAGAAGCATGACAACATCCCTCTCTGGCAAAACGAAAATACTTCTCATCTACCTGGCTTGGTGGCTCGTGTGGATCTTGGATCAGGCCTTGGTTCTTTCACAAACAGGCTTTGACTGGGAAACAGCGTTAACGGATGCAATGATCACACAAGTGATTGTAGCGGTTGCCGGATACGTAATCAACACCTCTATGCACTCCTATCAACCCAGCACAAGAAATTCTATTTATGTAGTGATCTGGAGCATAGCTTTGGCTGCTTTGTGTGTGGAGTTTCAACGAAGGGTGCTAATGCAGGTAATGAGTGATAATGCTACATACCTGAGCTTTCTGGAGAGCACGTTAATTGTGCGGGGCGCCTTTGCCTGGTTAATGATAACGTTGGTAGCAGTGCTCACTTGGTTTTGGGTGTATATAAACGACAAGCAAGACAGTGAAAAAAGAAAACAAGATGGGGAACGCCTGGCGCGGGAGGCCGAACTTTCCAACCTGCGCTTACAACTTCAACCCCATTTTTTATTCAACAGTCTTAATTCGATAAGTGCTTTAGTAGGTACAGAACCAGACAGAGCTCGTACCATGATTCACCAACTCTCCGATTTTTTGCGAGGGACTGTACGCAAGGAAACAACACTCGTGCCATTGGAAGAAGAGTTGGAGCATCTTCAACTTTATCTGGAAATTGAAAAAGTACGGTTTGGTCATCGTTTGCAAACCACCATAGAAAGCAGTGATGAGATTATGAAACAGAAAGTGCCTTCCCTTTTGCTTCAGCCCGTTGTTGAAAATGCTATCAAGTTTGGGTTGTATGATACGGTGGGTGAGGTGACAATTTCAATACGTGCAAAGCAAGAGGGAGATGCATTGATACTAGAAGTAAGAAATCCATTTGATCCTCAAACAGCACAACCCAGAAAGGGAACCGGTTTCGGTTTAAGCTCTGTTCAGCGAAGATTGTATTTACTTTACGCCCAAAATAATTTGGTGCAGACTCAACAACTAGATAACACATTTATAACCACTCTTAGAATTCCCCAGGTATGATCAAAGCCCTGATTATTGATGATGAGCCCTTGGCCCGGAGCCTTGTAAAAGAATATTTAAAATCTTTTCAGGAAATACAAATCATGCAGGAGTGTGGTGATGGATTTGAAGGTGTAAAAGCCATCGCGCAGCATCAACCGGATTTAATCTTTTTGGATATTCAAATGCCTAAGATTAATGGTTTCGAAATGCTAGAGCTGATTGAAAATCCTCCGGCAGTGATTTTTACAACGGCCTTCGATGAATTTGCGATGAAGGCTTTTGAAGCACATGCAGTGGATTATTTGTTAAAACCCTTTAGCAAAGAGCGTTTCGAAAAAGCTCTACAAAAATGGTTGGCATTGCGCACATCGCAGAAAATCAATCCTGCACAGGATTTTCTAGATAAAAGAACAAGTCAACCAGAAGAACATACACGCGTGGTGGTGAAGAAAGGAACCAACATTGTGATCATTCCTGTAAACCAAATTCACTACTTGGAAGCCTACGATGATTACGTGAAAATTCATACCAAAGAAGGAATGCATTTGAAGAAAAAGACGATGAGCTACTTTGAATCAGTGTTGGATGCTTCACAATTTGTACGCGTTCATCGCTCGTACATGATTAATCTTCAGGAATTAACACGCATTGAGCCGTTGGAGAAAGATAACCACATTGCCTTAATGAAAAGTGGCGTACAAATCCCACTCAGCCAAAGTGGTTTTTCGAAATTGAAGACTGTGTTGGGGATTTAGAGAAATTTGAGAATGCTATGATCAAACGAATAATTTCTGAACGCAACGCTGGCTTGGCGATGCTTGTATTATTTTCTCTTATACTTGTCTTTCATCTCCTGGTGTTGTCAGGGATCGTTCCTTACGATATTTCCTGGGGAGGCAGACTGAAGAATAGGGAGGAAATGCTCGTATTCGAGTCTGTTTCTATTTTGCTAAACACTTTTATGATGATTGTGGTAGCGATCAGAAGTAAAATCTTGAGTATAGCCATAAATCGAAAGGTGATTACAGGAATACTATGGGGAATGACAGTACTTTTTGCGGTAAACACCGTTGGCAATCTCTTTGCAGTCAATAGTTGGGAAACAATTATATTCACCCCTATTACTCTGGTTCTTTCATTGTTCAGCTTACGGTTGACGTTCGCAAACAACTAATTTTAACCTCATAGAGATTGCCTGGGCTTCAATATGCCTTTTTATAAGGCTTATCAATGTTCGAACGCAATCTTAGCAAAACATCTGAATTCATTGAAACCGGACTTTTTACCAGCGAGTCAATATATAAATCTAACTTGTCCTGCTCCCCCTTTAGGAATGCTATAGTACCATGAACATAGTAGTTCCACGACCTGTTTAACTCATCCTGCGTGCCATCGAGCGGTCGCAGTGTTTTTATCATTTCATGTATCGCTTTCTCATATTCATTGTTTGTGGCATACAACTGACCCAGGTGCCAAGTCAAGATTTCGTCCTTTGTCTTATTGATTGCCATATAATTAGTCAGCAGGTCAATCATCAAGGGAATGTTTTCCTTGTATTGTCTCCAGCCTTTTTGAGTTTGATCAAAGTCATACAAACTCATGGCCATTAATGAATCACGCTTTGCCTTACTTATAGTTTGTGCAGAGGTGTCAAAAGCTAGCAACACAACCAACGCTATAGCAATCAAGGCAGGAGAAAATCTGAAAGCGTAACGTTTCATGATAACTAACAGGAAATTTTTCCTACTCTGTTAGCGTGACGTCCACCTTCGAAAGGCGTATTCAAGAAAGTCTCGGTAATTTTTTTCGCTACTTCTTCGGAAACAAAGCGTGCCGGAATGCAGACAACATTCGCATTGTTGTGTTGGCGTGCCAGCGAAGCAATCTCATCTGTCCAGCAGAGGGCTGCGCGAATGCCTTGATGTTTGTTAGCGGTAATGGCCACACCATTCGCACTGCCGCAAAGGAGTATGCCCAAATCAAATTCATTCTTCTCCACCGCATTCGCTACAGGATGAGCAAAATCCGGATAATCAACAGAATCCAAACTATGTGTACCAAAGTCCTTTACCGTGTAACCTGCAGCCGCTAACCAGGTCTTTAATTTTTCTTTGTATTCAAAACCGGCATGGTCGCTTCCGATGGCAATGGTTGATTTCATATTCACAACGTAAAATTTCTTAGGTAGTAGAATTTTTCAGCTCTTCTTCTTGCTCTTCGCGCAACTTTTGTTTGTATACCCTGGACGAGATGAAAATACTAAATTCAAAGAGTAGGTAGAGCGGAATAGCAATGATGGTTTGACTAAAAGGATCCGGAGGCGTTACAATAGCAGCAACAATGAGGATGATTACAATAGAATGCTTTCTATAGGTTCGCAAAAATTGAGGCGTGATCAATCCAATCTTTGTTAAGAAGTAAATGATTACCGGCAATTGAAAAAGCGCTCCACTTCCAAACACTAAGGAGACTACCGTAGAAACATACGAAGTGATGTCAAATTCATTTTGAATTACATCACTGATGGAATAGGTGCTTAAAAAATACACCGTCATGGGCGTAACAATAAAGTATCCAAAAGAGATGCCTAGCAAAAACAAGAAGGAGATAATCGTCACCGCACCACGCGATTTTTTCTGTTCGCGGTTATGCAAACCTGGACGAATGAATTTCCAAACCTCCCACACTAGATAAGGGAAACCAAGAATGAGTCCGATCACAAACGAAGCCGTGAGCTGCATCATGAACTGCCCTGTCATCATACGACTTTGAACCTTGAACGGTATTACATCTACACAAAGCGCATCGCCCAGGTTAAGAGAATTACCAAGATCACACACCCAGCGAAACGTGATGAAATCTGCACTGGCAGGAGCAAAAACAATGTTAGTGAAAATCCATTTGGCAAAAACGAAGGCCACGATCATAATCACAATAATCACCGTTAATGCGCGCATGATGTGCCAGCGCAATTCTTCGAGGTGATCTAAAAAGGACATTTCTTTTTCGGAAACCATATGCTAAAACAAGATGCCCCGAATGTTCGAGGCATCCCTAATTTATTTGAATTTATAAGCTTACCCTTCAATCAGTAAAGAAGGCGGGAACTATTAATACAACGGAAATTTCGTCATCAAACGGTTTACTTTTTTCTTCACCGCTTTCAAGTGTTTGTCATCTGTTGGCTTCTGCAAAGCCTCATCAATCAGTTCAACTACTTTTACTACATCTTTCTCCATCATGCCACGTGTTGTAATGGCCGGTGTGCCAATGCGCATACCAGAAGTAACCATTGGTGATTGTGTATCGAAAGGCACCATGTTTTTGTTGATGGTGATGTCTGCTTTAATAAGGGACTCCTCAGCAATTTTACCAGTCAGGTTTTTGGAACGAAGGTCAATCAACATTAAATGATTGTCGGTGCCACCAGAAATAATTTTGTATCCACGTTCTACAAAGGCATCGGCCATCGCATTGGCGTTTTTCTTCACTTGCATGATGTACTCAAAGTACTCATCAGAAAGGGCTTCCTGAAAGGCAATAGCCTTGGCTGCAATCACATGTTCTAACGGACCACCTTGAGTACCTGGGAATACACCAGAGTCAAGCACTGATCCTAGTTTTCTGATTTCACCTTTAGGGGTTTTTAGTCCGAATGGATTGTCGATGTTCTTACCCACCATAATCAATCCACCACGAGGACCGCGCAAGGTCTTATGCGTTGTGGTAGTCACAATGTGGCAATGCTCCATGGGGTCGTTCAGCAAACCACGGGCAATCAAACCAGCGGGGTGGGAAATATCAGCTAACAGAACAGCCCCAACACTGTTGGCAGCTTCACGTAATTTTTTATAATCCCAATCGCGGCTATAGGCGGAAGCACCACAGATAATCATCTTTGGTTTTTCACGCTGTGCGATTTCAATAACCTTATTAAAATCGATCAGACCCGTGCTTTGCTCTACTCCGTAAAAAGAGGGCTGATATAATTTTCCTGAAAAGTTTACGGGTGATCCGTGGGTAAGGTGCCCACCGTGGGAAAGGTCGAAACCTAAAATTTTATCTCCTGGCTTTAAGCAAGCAAGCATCACCGCTGCGTTTGCCTGCGCGCCCGAATGAGGCTGCACATTGGCCCACTCTGCTCCAAAAAGTTCTTTGGCGCGATCAATGGCCAATTGCTCGATTTCATCTACTACCTCGCATCCACCATAATAGCGCTTGCCGGGAAGGCCTTCTGCGTATTTGTTGGTGAGAACAGAACCTTGTGCCTTCATCACCTGAGGAGAGGTGAAATTTTCAGAGGCAATCAGTTCGATGCCGTGTTGCTGGCGATCGTTTTCCTTTTGGATGAGGTCGAAGATGATTTTATCGCGTTTCATAGCTGTATGGAAGGGCTGGATTTAGTGCGCCCAAAAATACAGTAGAACAGGGAGATGGCATAATTTAGCTACGAGCTTTTAGCCTTGAGCTACGAGTTTTTCACTTAAGTAACTCGCAGCTCATGGCTCGTAGCTACTAATTGTCGTCCTCAGTCTTAGCCAACTCCTCATCAATGATCTTCTCAATCACCGCCCGTTGCCGCTCATCAATTTTCTGATCCACCCTGGCCTGTTTCTTCATGAAACGAAGCATGGCATTCTTCTTAATTTCGTAGGCGATGAAAACCGTATACTCGTTCTTCTTTTTATCGTAATACTTCTTTTCATCCATCTTCCGAAGGTCAGCCATATCTGTATTCATGACTTGCCGAACCAAACTTTGAAACTTATCGGCCACATCAGCCGCATTTTCGTTTTCGGTCTGACCGAGGTATTGATCAGCTACTTGTTTCATAGTGGTATTTACCTGCCCAGCCAACTGCGCTTTTGCATCAATATCAGCTTTGCCACGGGCAATATTGTCTGCAGAACTCTGTCCTTTACCAGAAGCGCGCCAAAAACGATTGTTAGATTCATACGCAGAACCTGTAAAAGGCTCTTTTACTTTTTTTCCAAAAATGGAGGCACATCCAGTTGCAAGGAAGGCCGCAAAAAGAAGGATTACGATTGATTTCATAAAGGAAATTTAGTCAATACACTTTAAAAACCATGCCAGTTTGGTTGAGCAGTTATCCGTAAACTGATAATGTGTAACTAAATACGAATAATAACTTGCCAACGAAAGGCCCACATCCAGCGGATCGTATAATTTCCAATCCCGGCCTTTTCTAAAATTTCCAATAGCTCTTTTTTGCGAAATGCTCTGGCTACTGAGAGCGGAGCATCGTGTACAACCATAGGCGATTTGGAGAATAATTGGGTGAGCCATTTGATAGAGTAGTAGGCAAACCAATGCCGGTGGAGGTCATTGATGACAATGCCAACAGTCACTTGCTTTTTAAGCTGTTCAAAAAAGATCGCCAATTGTTCGGATGAGAAGTGATGAAAGAAAAGCGTGCTCACCACCACATCGAAATGTTGTTGCTTAAATTCTGGAGAGAAAATATTAATGCTTTGGTAGCGAATGTTGGGTTCTTGCGTATGAGTCTCTGCGTAGGTAATAATGTTTGGATTCGCATCAAAACCTGTTAATTGTAAGGAATACTTTTTCCGATCACCCCAATCCGCGATAAGCCGTAAAATATCGCCACCACCACAACCCAGGTCTGCCACGGTAAAGGTTCTCTCCTTTCCTTCTCCATTCAGGAGTGTATCCAACCCATTCAGCGTAACATAATTTCCTCCCAACAAGGTGTTAATCGTTTCGAGTTCTTTCAGCGTTTGGCTGATGATGGGACCGGATGACTCCAAGTCATCCATGATTTCTTCTTCTGACGAGCGGTGCGATAAATCAACCATGATAGTGATAGGTAAATACTATACTCTCTAACGTAAGTCCCGGACCAAAGGCGAAACTTAAAATGCTTTCTTTGTCATTTTTCTTTCCAAGCCGGTCAAAAATTTCTTTTAATACGAACAAAACTGTTGGACTCGACATATTTCCATAATTTTTAAGCACGTGATAGGCCCACTCATTTTGTGCTTTTTGCAAACCAAGCTCCTGCTCAATGGCCTCTAAAATTTTTCTTCCTCCGGGGTGAATCGCCATGTGCTGAATCTCCGCAAGAGAGAGGTTTAGTTTTTTCAACAATGTGGCCGTGAGCTCCTTTATGCCGCTGCGGATGACATCGGGTACGTAGCTGGAAAGTTTCATTTCGAAACCAACATCGCCAATACTCCAGGCCATGTCTTTGTTACCTTGGCGAGCAAGCTCACTATAATAAGTTGAAATGTGAAGGCGATTAGTGGAATGACTCGTTGCTTCTACGATAACGGCAGCAGAGCCATCGGCAAACAGCGCATTGGCCAGTAAATTATCTTCGGTGTTCTCTTTTTGAAAGTGAAGACTACAGAGTTCTGTACAGACAATTAATACTTTTACGTGTTCTCCTGTTTTACAAAAAGCATCTGCAGCTTTTAAGGCATTAAAGGCAGCATAGCATCCCATAAAGTTTATATTGGTTCGTTGCACGCTCAAGGGTAGCTGTAAAGAGTCAACCAAATCAATATCCAACCCGGGGGCATACATGCCCGTGCACGAAACGGTGATAACGTGAGTAATGTCTTTAGCAAGTAATGCGCTTTGACGAAGCGCTTTAGTGGCAGCTTCAGTACTGAGCAAGGGTGCGTACAATTGAAAGGCTTCGTTTCTTTTTTTAGTAGAAGGAAAGGGAGATAACGTGGAGGTGTTAGAATAAAAGGTGAAATTTTCAGAACGACCATAATCCTCCAACATGGAGTAACGCGTTTCAATGCCGCTCATTCTAAAAATTGCAGCAAGTTTTCGCGCATCCTCAGCGCCTAACTGCATACTGCGCAGCATGAAGGTTGCAATGGCCTCCTGTGAAAGTTTGTGAGGAGGGTTTGCTGTGGCAATGGCTGTGATGAAACTCATGGTGATGGTTTCTTTATAAGGTCAAATGTTCTAATTTAGTCGAATATGCTTTCAAAGTCTTCGTGGTTGCATTTGCGCATACCCTTTTCATACTTCTTGCTTCCTGTTTTTTTATTCTCTCTGAGTGTATCTCCTAACATCAGCGAGCAGCCTTTGTTATGGACTTTCCTGATCATTCACTTTTTATTGTATCCGGCCAGCAATGGATTTAACAGCTATTTTGATAAAGATGAGAAAAGCATCGGGGGTTTAAAGAACCCTCCTCCTGTAAATAAAGGACTGTACTACCTCTCTTTAACGTTTGATGTTGCGGCCATTGTTTTAGCTAGTTGGAAAATATCGATCCCTTTTGCCATGATGTTGGTCGTGTATAGTGCTGTTTCTCGCGCGTACAGTCATCCCTTGATCCGCCTAAAAAAGTATGCAATTACAAGTTGGTTAGTTGCGGGCTTGTTGCAGGGAGCGTTTACATTTATCATGTGTTATATGGGGGTAAATAAATATGAGTTTATACAAACGTTAAAACCCTCTATTCTTATCCCTGCATTTTTAACAAGCTTGATGCTTTGGGGCAATTACCCGATGACGCAAGTCTACCAACACGAAGAGGATGCCAAGCGGGGAGATCAAACCTTAAGTATCAAACTCGGAATTAGAGGAACATTTTGGTTTGTGCTGCTCATGTTTATGGTAGCCAGTGCAGGCTTTGTGAGCTACTTTTCAACTGTTTTTGGGCTTCACTACGCAACAACATTTTTGTTGGCGCTTGCTCCCGTGGTTTTGTTTTTCTTGTACTGGTTTTACAGTGTTTACAAAGACGAAAGCAAAGCAAATTATACTAATACAATGTGGCTTAACTTTATTTCGGCCACCTGCCTCAATGGATTTTTTATCTATCTCTTTTTAAATTCTTCTCACATTTTGGATGCGCTCTAGCAAACGATCAGCCTCCTGAGAGGTGCATATTTTAAAAAGGCTTGCCATGGGTGCTCTTCACAATGGTTTGAGCTATCGGTTTTGAATAAAGCGCTAGCCGAACCGCTACCTGAGAGGCAAGAGAACTTCCGAACAATCGTTGAACCTGCCGCCCGAACCACAAACGGCTCGCAAAATTTTTTCGCCACTCTCGGGCATAATCATGTTCCAGCTGAGCTCTGGTGTAAGAAGCATCACTACAAAATCGAATAAGTAGGAAGCTAACAATTTTGGAAGAATGAATAGCGATGGCCATACCATTGCCACACAAGGGAGTAATCATTCCTGCGGCATCACCTGTCATTAATACATGGTTGAAAACCGGCTCTTTTGTTTCAAAACTAATTTCATTAATAACCTCAGGTTTGTCAAAAAGAAAATCGCTGTGTTCAAAAACTTCTTTCAATAACGGATTTTTACAGAGCACCCTTTTTTCTAGTTCGGGAATGCTACCATGCTGACGAAGAACATCTCGATGAGTGAGGTAACAGACGTTTACAACATCCTTTTCTACGGCATTCACACCACAATAACCACCTTTGAAGTTATGAAGCGCTACTAAATCATTCGGAAAATCACTTCGCACATGGTACTTAACCCCTACATAGGGCGATCGCTTCTTCAAAAAACTTCTTTGTAAGGACACATCTGCTTTAGAGCGCTTTCCAAAACTACCAATCACAAGGTCAGCCGAAAGTGTTGAGCCGGAGGCATGAATGGTGAACTGCTCGTTCTCGAAAAAAATATCGCTTACTTCAGTATTGAGTAAAAACTGAACACCGCAATTTTTTGCTTTTTCGAAAAGAAAATGGTCGAACGCATAGCGACTAATGCCAAAGCCTCCCAAATCCAATGGAAGTACAGTCGATTTTCCTCCCACCGATGAAAGCTGAAAGCGATGGATGGTAGAAGGAGATAGTGCTTCAGGAAAAAGTTGAAGGGAGTTTAAGAAGAAAAGGATAATTTTTTTTCTCGATAACAATACAGGGCAAACCAGCTTTTTGAAGCTGTATGGCACATAGAAGACCAGCTAAACCACCTCCGACAATGATAATCGACTTTGTTTTCACCAAATAATATTCTTGTTGATAAGATGTGTAAAACTTTATTCGAAAGATAAGGTTACCAGCACATCCTTCTTGCCAATAATATTCGTTAAATTCCTATGGCTTTAATCATCTCTTATCAAATAGTTAGCTTATGAATACCCTTGTTGAACCCGTGCTGAGGCAGGAGCAGCTAAATGTGCTTGTGGTGGGCAATAATCCCATCGAGTTAAGTTCGATGTTAAACAAAATTGGACATCTTCCTGGCCGCATTATTCATACAGAGACAGCCTTTGATGCCCGTAGCATTATTGATCGCTTGTTGCGCTTCCGTCCTAATTTTATCTTAATAGACGACAACATTGGCCAGCTGGAATTGAATCATACTGTGTATGTTCTGGCACGCAATCGAAAAACCAAGAACGTTCCCATTACCGTGTTGAAAAATTCTAACTATACGGAAGCCAGTGCGTCTCCTTCCGTGATGGATTATATTTTGAAGGGGACCCTGACAGCGGAAGCGTTGTATGCCAGTATTCGTAACAGCATAAAAGTCAGAAGAACGCAAGTCTATTTAATGAAGGCGTATAAAAAGCGAAAAGGACTTTTGTTGGGTCTAATGAACAAGTAGTTACAACGTGTTTTTCAACACCATTTTCACATTCAACACGGCATTATTTCGCTTAATATTTATGTTAACTTTTTTTCCGGGTCTTTCATTGAGCAACCCGTTCAGTTGATTGAGGTTTACATCGGAAGCCTTCACTCCATTTACGCTTAGTATCTGGTCCCCCACCTGTACACCCGCATTATCAGCCGTAGAAAATTTGCGAACATCCGTTACTTCAAATGAATTGAGCAGATTCCCCTTCGCACGCAGGGTTAGTCCACTTAGATTGTAATAAAATCCTTTCTTAAAATCACCATTTTTCTTTAAGTATAACTCTTCTCTGGAAAAATTATAGATCACGGTAAAGCGACTCAATATTTCTCCTCCTAAAGTACCATTGCGAAAGGTTTGCCCAAGCTTCAGGGTATCCACGTAACTATTAGGATCCGGATAATTAACCAATACATCTTCGAGCGTGTAGCTACCAAGACTAAGTTCTTTTAAACGTCCACTTTTACCTCTGATCTCCCCACCCAGCCCACGTCCTACAGTACAACTTACTGCATTGGTGGGCACATCTAGTGTGGAATCCGAAGCAGGATCCAGTAACATACTATGACTAGCGCCTGAATCGACTAATAACTTCAATCGCTTCTTTTCTCCATTCGTCTGTTTGATGTCGGCCATGATATAAGGCTTGGTGTCTTCGATGCTAAGGGGTACGGTTTTATATTTTCTAGACAAGCGAAGCTTCTCAGGAATCATCAGGGTCATTATTTTTTCTTTGTAATTGACCTTTACGATAAAACGGCTGAACAACTCATAACCCAAAACGCCATGCACATCGGTGCCTAGGTAATTGCGCAGTTCAAGGTAATCTTCCCCCAATACTAGTAAGGCATGTCCATGGCCATCCACACCCGGTAGTTGTAGGTCAACACCATTGGTTACGTATGCTTCAATAATGTTGATACCGCCCGGACCGGCTACTGAATATTTTCGTGAATAAGAAAGATTGAGGATATCAGTATAGGTTTTCTCTGTGAGAATGGCCGTTCGAACCCCCGTATCAACAATAAACTTTAACGGAAGCGCACCATTTAATAGCACGGGTACCACCACCAGATTGTTGTGAATTTCAATGGGTATATCAACACGTTTGCGACCATCGGACAAGGAAAAGCCGAGGGTTTGTGCCATGCCATTAAAAGCAATAAACAAGAGGATAAAAACAAAAAATAACCGTACAAACATGCTTACAATACTTTATGTAAGATACGTGAAAAAGCGCGGTACTGCGCCTCACCCCGATTACGGTATCATTGAGAAAACTTCTTCAGGGTGCTGCGCGATGGAGAGCTGCGCCAGATTTTCACTTCGTAAGAAGCCCTCCTCTACCATCAAACGCATTTGACCCAACAAGGGATTAAAAAAATTGTTAGTATTTAAGAGCATGACGGGTTGTGGTATCAACCCCAGCTGTTTCCAGGTTAGTATTTCGGCCACTTCTTCTAATGTGCCCCAGCCACCCGGTAAGGCTACAAAAGCCTGGGCAAGCTCTGCCATGCGCATTTTGCGTTGGTGCATGGTGCCTACAATTTCAAGTTGAGTAAGGCCTTTGTGCGCTACTTCGCGCTCAGCCAAAAAGGAAGGAATAATGCCAATAACCTTACCGTGGTTTTCAAGCACGGCATCGGCCACTAGGCCCATTAAGCCTATGTTGCCACCGCCATACACAAGCGAGTGGCCATGTTCTGCCAGAAGTTTACCGAAGCGTTGTGCGGTACTTGCATAAACGGGATTCTGCCCTGCGGCAGATCCGCAAAAAACGCAAATGTTCATGAAGAGGCCCTGGTGGGAGGGATCTTAGAACTTATTGTCGTGGGTGTTATCGCTTACACCTTTATTGGGAAATACCCAGGGAGAAATGATAGCTAAAACAAAGAGAACGATTACTACGTAGAAAGGTGTCCAGGATGCATCCATGATTTTACCGTTTAGTGTGTAAAAATAAGCGCAATGGTAGAATAATTTGGAATAAAGGATTAAAAAAACTTTAATGCGCCTTCATCATGGTGGCTGGACTGAATTAACGACTTATTTGGGCCTTATGAGAGACTATTGTAGAATCACGGAATAATATATGAGACGATTTTTGGTTTTTGCGGGTATTGGAGTGGTGGTAATCATAGTATTATTTGTGGGAATCGAGAAAATGCAGACTCGCTATCAAAAGTCTTTTAGTCCGGAGGAAGTGGTAGAATTAGAAGAGGGCGACCTTCATCTTCAAGTTTTCTACAACCGACCGTACAAAAAAGGACGCGAAATTTTTGGAAGCCTGGTGCCCTATGGAAAAGTATGGCGCACGGGTGCAAACGAAGCCACCACTTTTGAGAGCAACAAAGATCTTTTGATTGAAGGCAAAGTACTAAAGGCAGGTAAGTATACCTTGTGGACAATTCCTGAAAAGGAAATGTGGACTATCATTTTTAATAAAGAGCATGGACAATGGGGCGTGAATGCAGGGGGCGAGCCAAATCGCAACCCCGAGCAGGATGTGTTGAGTATACAAGCACAGGCAGTATGGCAGGAGAGAGAGTTTGAGCAGTTTACCATTGAGTTTGCCACCATGGATGACGAAGTGGAAATGGTCTTGCTGTGGGATAAGACCTTAGTGGCAGTTCCCATCCACGTAAAGTAGCATTACTTTTTCTCAGCTCTGGAGTTGAACATAGAAATCATTTTACACCTATGAAAAAAATATTCACCGAGGCAGCGCCTAAAGCTATTGGGCCCTACTCACAGGCTATACAAAGTGGAAATCTTATTTTTTGCTCAGGACAAACCCCTCTTAATCCTGTGACCATGCAATTGGAAGGGACCACCGTTTCAGAACAGACTACACTTGGTCTTACCAATCTGGAAACTATTTTGCGGT
>LNEN01000220.1 GCA_001464155.1 Cytophagales bacterium Ga0077538
CTTGAGCAATTTGCTGATACGTGGTTACCTGTCCCTGAGGAATTCTTAATAAGGCATCCCACACCTTTATTTGAAAGTTGGTGCCCTTCACCAAGGCATGCAGCTTTTGTGGTGGCTGGTAGTTTGTTGAAAATATTTTGGATGCGATTGTGGCTGTTAAGTCTTTTGATTCATGAAAAATGGATTGGTACCAATGTTCCTTCATGGTTTCCAGTTGTAAACGTGGTTCCTCATCTGTGCTCACAAAGGAAAGCCAGCAAATACCCCTTTCAGTTACCCCAATTAATGCTTGTCCGAAAGGAGTTTCATGAAATCCATAGTTGATGTGCAAGCCTTTGCCATGCAACTTGTATTCCTGGGGCGTAACAGCTTCCAGCGTGGTAAATAAATCATAAATACGCGATTGGCTTGATAAACCTGCTACCTCCGCTGCATCAATCAGATTCTTTGACTCTGCTAGTTTTTTCTTCAAAAAATCAACCGTTAAAAACTGCAAAAAACGTTTTGGACTGATTCCTGCCCATTCTGTAAATAAACGCTGGAAATGAAAAGGACTTACACTGGCAGCATCTGCCACTTGATCTAAAGTTGGTTGTTGAATAAAATTATTCTCCAAATACAAGATGGCCTTTTCAATGCGCTTGTAATTGATGACTTCCTGGGCTTCCATTATCATAAAGCTATGGTTTATGACTCAAAATTGGAGCGTAAAAAGGCTTTCTTCAACCGAAATCTTGCTCTTTTGGCCTGGTCTTGTATGATACTTTTAGTAAACATTCCAAACAAGAACCCGCGACATAAACTGACAGAGAATAAAGGTTTGCACCCTTGCCCAATCAATACCGAATCCTAAATTTGCATCCCTATTTTAAACTATGAGTGTAGAGCAGAATTTTTCCCGTTGGACCCAGCAAATCGCAAAAGAATTTTCATTAGTTCTCAAAAATGTTGATGCCGTAGCGGATCTACTGGAAGAGGGGGCTACCATTCCTTTCATTTCTCGCTATCGTAAAGAAATGACCGGCAGCATGGATGAAGTAATGATTGCCAATGTGCGCGATCGCATTGAACAATTGCGTGAACTGGACAAACGTAAAGAAGCGGTCATCACTTCCATTGAGAAACAGGGAAAGCTTACACCAGAATTACTTTCGGCAATTGCTAAATCAGAAACGCTTTCAGAAGTAGAAGATTTATACTTGCCTTACAAGCCCAAAAGAAAAACCCGCGCTACTGCTGCGAAAGAAAAAGGCTTGGAGCCTCTGGCAGAAAGAATATTTTCGCAGGAAAAGATCAACCTTACTGAATTGGCAGCTTCTTTCATAGATGCTGAAAAAGGAGTGACCACTCAAGATGAAGCCTTAGATGGTGCTCGAGACATTATTGCCGAGTGGGTTAGCGAAAATCAGGAAACACGTAAAGCAGTTCGGGAAATTTTCTGGAAGCAGGGAGTGGCAGAATCGCGCGTGTTGAAAGGAAAAGAAGAAGAAGGTCAAAAGTTTAAAGATTACTTCGAGTGGAAAGAACCCATTGGTAAAGTGCCTTCGCATCGCATGCTCGCTATGAGAAGAGGAGAAAAAGAAGGTATACTCATGCTCGATATTTTTCCAGCCGAAGAAGCTGCCATTGACTCGATAGAAAAACAATACATCAGAACAGAAAATGCCTCTACCGAACAAATTCGCTTAGCCATTAAAGACAGCTACAAGCGTTTAATCCGTCCCTCGCTTGAAACAGAAGTTCGTATTGAAAGCAAGATGAAAGCTGACGATGAAGCCATCAAGGTTTTCTGTACGAACATGAAGGAGTTGCTGTTAGCCGCTCCTCTTGGACAGAAAAATGTGTTGGCTCTTGATCCAGGATTTCGTTCGGGTTGTAAACTGGTTTGCTTGGATCGTCAGGGAAAACTATTGTTCAACACCAACATTTATCCACACGAACCACAACGCGAAACCGCCAAGTCTCGCGGTATTGTAAAAGATCTTTGCGAAAAATTTGACATCGAAGCCATTGCTATAGGAAATGGTACTGCTAGCCGCGAAACGGAAGCGTTCGTAAAATCTATTGGCCTGCCTAACAAAATTTTAGTTGTAATGGTGAATGAAAGCGGAGCTTCTGTTTATTCTGCCAGTGATGTAGCGCGTGAAGAATTTCCGGATTATGATGTAACCGTTCGTGGTGCCGTGTCTATTGGCAGACGACTAACCGATCCGTTGGCAGAATTGGTAAAGATCGATCCCAAATCTATTGGTGTAGGTCAGTACCAACACGATGTGGATCAGGTAAAGCTAAAACAAGGCTTAGATGATGTGGTGATGAGTTGCGTAAACTCTGTGGGCGTAGAAGTAAACACCGCCAGCAAAGAATTGCTTTCCTATGTGTCTGGATTGAATACCTCCATTGCCAAAAACATTGTAGAACATCGCAATCAGCACGGTCCTTTCAAGAATCGCGAATCTTTAATGAAAGTCTCTCGTTTAGGCGAAAAAGTATTTGAACAGGCAGCGGGTTTCTTACGCATACACGAAGCGGAGAATCCTCTTGACAGAAGTGCTGTTCACCCGGAGAGTTATTCCATCGTAGAAAAAATGGCGAAGGATTTGGGATGCAGCGTAAAGGATTTGATGAGCAGTGCCGAGTTGCGCAAACAACTCGATCTGAAAAATTACATCACTGAAAAGGTGGGCTTACCAACCCTTACCGATATTCTTTCTGAATTAGAAAAACCAGGACGCGATCCACGCGAAACTTTTGAGGTTTTCAGTTTCACCGATGGCGTGAATGAAATCAAGGATTTGAAAATTGGTATGAAGTTGCCGGGCATTGTTACCAACGTAACAGCCTTCGGTGCCTTTGTCGATATTGGCGTTCATCAGGATGGCCTGGTACACATCAGCCATTTATCCGATAATTTTGTGAAGGATCCCAACCTCGTAGTAAGCGTTCAGCAAAAAGTAGAGGTTACGGTTACAGAGGTAGACATTGCGCGTAAACGAATTGGTCTTTCGATGAAGACAGATCCTTTCAGCGAAGCACCAGCTCCCACACAACAAAAAGCCCGACCTGCCGGCAAAAGAAGAGACGATAAACCACAGCCAAAAGAGGTGAGCATGGAGGAAAAATTGGCGATGCTCATGAATAAGTTCAAGAAGTAGAAGTGCTTGTATACGAAGGGGTAAGCGACTAGGTATAAAATAATTTTGTTTACTTTAGGAGCACCATCCCTCTTAGCGTGACGACTGTTTTTCAAATTGGCATTCGTGCCCTTTTCTTACAAGGGCTCCTGTTCATACTCTCGTACCTGTCCTTCCAATTAGGAACAGTTACCAATTCTTTACTCTTATACCTTCCCCTCGTGTTGGGAATTGTTTTCATCCACTGGTTTGGTTGGAAAATATTTCCCATCCTGCTCATCAATGGCGTAACAACACTCATGATCTGGGGGGTGAGTAACTTTACCCTACGCATGGCGTTGCTTTCTACTCACGAAGCAGTAGTGGCCCTTGCTTCCTGGTTTTTGTGTGCCCTTTTTCTAAAATATACAGATGGACCACGTTTTCAGAACACACGGTCCTTTATGTTTTTTGTCTTTTTCGGTATCCTGATCCCGGTAAGCGTTAACTCTATTTACGTTTATCATTATGGTTTTGTAAAGGGAGATCTGGATAAAGTTGCCTTGTATTGGTTGTCTGATTTCATTACTGTTTTGCCTGCCGCAATTGCCTTACTCTATTTCTTCGAATTCAATCCCAGGCGAATGAGTATCAAACTGCGAAAGGACCTGAATGGCATGAGCAAACGATCTTTACTCGAATTAGGTCTTATCAGCATTGCCTTCATCATGCTTTCCCTTCTTTTTCCTTTCGATAAATATTGGTTCATCTATGGCATAGGGGCCACGCTATTTGCGCTACGCTGGGGCTTTGAGGCTTCTATTGTTTTAAACGTGATCATCTTTCTCTTAAGTTATTTACTCCCTCTTTTTGATTTTGCTTCTTCCTTGTTAATAACGCAAGGCTCTACACAATTCGCCAACGTTCACCTGGGTATGAGTACCATGATGTTTCTTTCCTTACTGGTGGGCCGGGTTGTTTCTGATTTAGAAGAAGTAGAAGAAAACTTAAAAAATGAAAAAGCCAGAGT
>LNEN01000221.1 GCA_001464155.1 Cytophagales bacterium Ga0077538
TGCTACCGTAAATGGCATTCGAATCATCTGCAAACAACTCGAAGCCGGTCAGGGCGCTTTTTACGAAGTAAAGGAAGAAGGAGGTTCGCGTTGGGTTGAACTAACGGGTGGTTATGCACTCAGTATTGGCGAAAACACTACCATAAAATTTGATATGGGAGAAGGGTTAATTGGGCAGTCGGCAGCGGAAGGAAAAACACTTTACATTGATGAAGTACCAGAAGGTTACATGAAAATCGCTTCTGGCTTAGGTATGGCTTCTCCACGCTACCTACTGATTACGCCTGTTAAAAAGGACACAAAAGTGATCGGGGTGATGGAAGTTTCAACCTTCAAAGCCTTAAGCGAAACACAACGGAAATTTGTAGAGGATGCCGCTCAACTATTGAGTGCTAACGCATAAAGAAGCTATGTTTAAGAATATTAAGATAAGTACGAAAATAAGTCTTCTGGTTATTCTCCTAACGGGACTAGCAATAAGCGCCATCAGCTTATTCACACAGAATTACCATCAGAAAAACATCTACGAGAAGTATGCCACTTCGCTGGAGGCTCTGACTGAAAGTCGGGCCGCCCTGGTCAATACGCACATTGAAAAGATGAAGCAGGCGCTGGCAATCATACAAAATGCTGATGTCGTAAAGAATCAGGAAGCGGCTGCACCTTCGGATGGAGGTATGGACCTGATGGCCATGTTTGGTGGTGGTGAAGAAGAGGCCTCCACAGAAGAAGTTTCCGATCCCATTGTTGATTTTCTGAACCAACAAAAAGATCTTTTTGGATTTGAATCAATCATCCTTACCTCTACTACAGGTTCCATTCTTAAAGCCACCAGTGGCGAGAGTGGTAATTTTGCAGATCCTGATGGTGTAGCCTTCGATCGTGGAAAGAACGGAGTCTATTTTAGCGCTATCCGCAAAGAAAAAGACAATCACATTGGGTATGCTGTAGCGCCATTAACTACTTCTGCTGGTGATGTTCAACTGATTATTGGTAAGTATTCACTTTCGGCCATTAACCAGGCACTCACCAACTACAAGCGCCTTGGTACTACCGGAGAAACGCTCTTGTTGCGCGAAGATCCTATTAGCAAAGCGGTAACCGTTGTGAGTCCTCTGCGAAGCGATCCCAAGGGCCCCATCAAAGTTATCAGTGACAAAAATTATGCTGCTACATTAGCAACAGCAGCAACCTCTAAGGTAGCGGTTCAAAAAGGAAAGGATTTCGATGGAAACAACGTACTTCAATCGGTCCGCAAAATCGAGAATACAGACCTTTACCTGCTCACCAAAATGGCAGCTGATGAAGCTACCGGAACGGATGGAACGCTTTGGAAAACTTTCTTCTACGCTGGGCTTTGCATCATCGCCTTATCGCTCCTATTGACAATGACCCTCTCCAGAGCCATTACCCGTCCCTTACTCGACATGCGCAATACCTTGAATTTAGTAGCGCAGGGTGTTCTTCCGGAAGCAACCGAAAAGCATAGTAAAGATGAATTTGGCCAAATGGCCGATAAGGTGGATGAATTGGTAAGCACCTTGAAAAATAATGCTCAGTTCGCGCAACGCATCGGTGAAGGAAAATACGATTCACAATTTAGTCCGGCCAGCGAAAACGATTTGTTAGGAATGTCGTTGGTGAACATGCGCCAGAACCTGATAGAGAATGAGAAGCGTGACACCGAACGCAACTGGATTGTACGCGGAGTAGCGGGAATCAGTGAAGTGTTGCGTATGCACGATAGCATCGAAAGTATGGGCGATGATGTGATCAAGTTTATCCTTGATAAAATCGAAGCCATACAAGGTGCCTTCTATGTCGTGAACGATGATAACGAAGACCAAAAGCTCATCGAGATGCGTGCCAGCTATGCCTATGGTCGTAAAAAATATTTAAAGAAGTCTTTCCGCTTTGCCGAAGGCCTTGTAGGTCAGGCTGTGGCAGAAAAAGATACGATCGTACGAACTGAGATTCCGGAAGATTACGTAACCATGACCTCCGGTATTTTGGGAGATCAGCGCCCGACAGCGCTCTTAATTGTACCCCTCATTACCAACGAAGAAGTATACGGAGTACTTGAATTTGCCGGCTTCAAGAAATTCACTCCTTCTCAGGTGAATTTTGTAAAAGAATTAAGTTTGATTCTCGCTCGTACCATCTTTAACATCAAGGTAAACGAACGTACTCGCAAGCTGTTGGAAGAATCGCAGAAGATGAGTAATGAACTGCAGGAAAAGGGCGAAGTATTGCGCCAGAATGCAGAAGAGATGCAAGCTACTTCTGAAGAGTTGGAGCGTTCAAACCGAAAACTGGAAGAGCAAATCGAAGAAGTAAACCGCACGCAAAAAAGAATGCAGTTGCTTTTAGAGAATGCCTCGGAAGTTATTACCATTTATGAAGATGACGAGAGCATTCGCTACATCTCCCCTTCGGTAGAAACAATTTTGGGATATAACCAGAAAGAATTGATCGGCAACAGCGATATTGAAAATGTGCACGAAGACTATCGCGGTGTCGTAAAAGAGTTCTTCAACAAGCTGCGCGAACATCCGGAAGAAAGAGCTTCTGTTCAATACGAATACAAAACAAAGACAGCAGGCTACATCTGGATTGAGACTACTGGTACCAATGCCATGTCTAACCCTGCCATTCACGGATTCATCCTCAACTCGCGCGACATTACGGAACGCAGAAGAGCAGAACAGGAAACCCGCATGCGTTCCAAAATGCAGGCCCTATCCGAAAACTCTCCCGACCTTATTACTCGTTTGGAAAACGAAGCCATCTCCTACATTAACCCGGTTATCGAATCCTACACAGGTCAGAAGCCTTCGCTGTTCCTCAATAAGAAAATGCAGGAAACGGAAATCGATAAAGTTATCATCGATGGCTGGCTACGCGTAATTGAGGAAGTAAACGCCAGTCAAAAAACAGTGGCTACCGAGATGGATTTCCCTTCCGAACTCGGCCAGCGCGTTATGCAGGTGAATGCCATTCCTGAATTTGATGACAACAGTAAACTCGAATCGGTGCTGGTTGTGTCGCACGACATTACGGAGCGCAAAATGATTGAGTTGGAAATTCAGAACAAGAACAAAAAGATCACCGAAAGTATCAACTACGCCAAGCGTATTCAAACTGCGATTCTTCCCAACAATCGTGTTATTAATAAGACGTTACCCGACTCGTTCATCCTCTACAAACCACGCGATGTGGTAAGTGGTGACTTCCCTTGGTACATGCAGGTGAAGGATGATATTTTTATTGCCGCGGTGGACTGTACAGGACACGGAGTACCGGGTGCCCTCCTCTCGTTGATTGGTTATTTCTTGCTCAACGACATTGTGCGAAGTCGCAAGATTACCGAGCCAGGCATCATTCTCGATTTGCTGGATGAAGGGGTTACCAAAACCCTTCGTCAGGATGAGGATTCTACTACGAAAGACGGTATGGATATCGCCTTGTGCAAAATAAACATGGAGACACGTGAAGTGGAATATGCAGGTGCGCACCGTCCTCTTTACGCCATGAAGAATGGTGTGATGGAAGAAGTAAAAGGTAATAAGTTCCCAATTGGCGGGGGTATCTATAAGAACCAGACCAACTTTACCAATACCAAGTTAAGTCTATCTGCAGGCGACTCTGTGTACTTTAGCTCTGACGGATTCCCTGACCAGTTTGGTGGACCTGAGGGACGTAAGTTTGGACCTAAAAAGGTTCGGGATATTATTGAACGCGTGCATAAGATGCCGATGGGTGAAGCGCATCAGATTTTTGATGATGAGTGGGAGAACTGGAGAGGCGAACACAAGCAAACAGATGACGTGCTCTTAATTGGTATCAAATTTTAAGGGTAAACCTGAACAAGCAATCCCACTTATGAAGTAAGTGTTGGTCGCTTAACAGGAATTAACCTTATATGGAAAAGTTTAGAAAATAATGCAGATTTGAGCCCGAAAGGGCATTGAAATAGTAAAACTTAGTTAACTTTAACTCATTCCCAACTAACCCAAAACGGGCCGATGAACTACATCTATGATTTGCACCGCGCCATGATGGCGCAGAACCTGATTATCGTGTACCAGGGAGAATTCACCCAGGAAACAACGAAATCTATTCTGGCAATGGCAGAGCGCAACCTCGATTCTTCAGGCGAAGAGTCAGGTATCAAGCGTAAGGTTTTCAACGTAATGGTTGAATCGCTTCAAAACATTGTCAAACACAGCAGTGAAGCCAGTGTGGCCGCTGGTTCTTTGGTGAGCCAGAGTGCTATTTTCATGATCGGGAAGCAACCAGACCGCTACTCCATAATGACGGGTAACCCCATCAAGAAATCAGTAACGGCTGACTTGAAGCGGAAGTTGGATGATCTCAATCAGCTAGATAAAGAAGGCTTGAAAGAGATGTATAAAGAAATCATCAAGAATACCCAGATTTCAGAAAAAGGTGGTGCCGGTTTGGGCTTTGTTGACATGGCGCGCAAATCAGGTGAAAAATTGGAATTTGATTTTCCTGAAATGGATGCCGAATACAACTTCTTCTGTCTAAAAGTAAACGTAGCAAGAGAAGGTTAATCAATATTTGTCGAACTCAATAAATAGCACATACAATGGAAATTCTTAAACTCGAAGGAACAGAAGATACCCCAAAAATAATGCTCGATAAGAAAAACGGTATTTTTGAAATCTCCGGACGTTCACTCCCCGAAGATTCTGCCGAATTCTATCGCCCGGTAATTGAGTGGATCGGTGAATATGGCAAAGATCCTAACCCTTCTACGGAGTTTACTTTAAAACTTGAATACTTTAACACGGCCTCTTCTAAATTGATCCTAGATGTACTTTCTGCATTGGAAGATATTAAGAACATGAAGATCGTTTGGTACTTCCACGAAGACGATGAAGACATGGAAGAAGCAGGTCAGGAGTTTTCTGAGCTAGTTGAAATACCCTTTGAATTTAAGACTTACTAGACATAACCGTTAGCTGCTAATCGTTATTCGTTAATCGTGTAATCTCTTGATAACGATTAACGGATAACGATTAACTTTTTATTATGAGTGAAGAAATACTCAAAGCCCTTACCCAACTTTTTGCCATTATCACCAAACAAGATGGTGGGGTAACCGAACATGAGCGTCAGTACGTAATCAATTTCTTTCAAACGGAATTGGACAAGGATACCGTAAAGGAATACCTCGCACTGTACGATGAATTTGTAGGGTATGGGAAAAATGAAGAGGAAGACGGAAAGAAGAAACTCACTTCGGTAAAAGACTCTGTTCGTACACTGGGCATTTGTAAAAAGATCAATAAAACACTTACACAAAAACAGAAAGTAGTTGTACTTACCAAATTGCTGGAGTTGGTAAGTGTCGATAAAAACTTCTCCCCACAACGCAAAGAAATCATCAATACGGTTTCTACCGTATTTAACATTGTGGAAGGTGAATACAACCTCATCGAAAGCTTCATTACCAGCGAAACCAAAGACACTTTACAGTTTACAGATATTCTCGTTGTAGAAGCTGGTGAAAAAGATGCCCATGCGGTTTATCACCACTTACATGGCCATGTAGAGGGCTTGCTCTTCTTCATGCGCGTGCAGAGTGTGGACATGTTCTTTGTCCGATACCTGGGCCCTGAGATCAATATGCTCAACGGTTTCCCGATGAGTAACGGCCGCCTTTACCTTTTTTCTCCGGGAAGCACCATTAAGACGCAGGCCGGTAATGCTATTTACTACAGTGATACTGTTGCTAATTTTAATGAAGAATTAAAAACAGCCAAGCTGTCTTTCAATGCGCGTATCGATGAATTGCAATTCCCGAATGGAGGCATTGGTTTGCGCAATGTGATGATTGCGGAAGGACCCGGCAAACTCATTGGTATCATGGGAGCCAGTGGTGCGGGTAAAACAACCCTACTGAATGTTTTAGCCGGGCTGGTTGAACCCACCAAAGGTGAAATCATCATCAACGGGTTCGATATTTTTAAACAGAAAGATAAAATTCAGGGTGTTATTGGCTACGTAGCCCAAGATGACCTGCTTATAGAAGAATTAACCGTTTACCAAAACTTATACTACAACGCCAAGTTGTGCTTTGCCAACTTCACCGAAGAGCAATTGCATCAGCGGGTAATGGAAGTATTGGAAAATCTTGGCCTTGATCAGCGCAAAGATTTAAAAGTGGGTAACCCTTTGGAGAAGACCATCTCCGGAGGACAGCGTAAACGCCTGAACATTGCCCTTGAACTGATTCGTGAACCAGCGGTACTCTTTCTGGATGAACCTACGTCCGGTCTCTCCTCTCGCGATTCAGAAAATGTTATTGACTTACTGAAAGAACTTTCCCTGAAGGGTAAATTAATCTATGTAGTTATTCACCAACCATCTTCAGACATCTACAAGATGTTTGATAAGATGATCATCATGGATACCGGTGGATATCCTGCCTACTACGGACCTCCGGTAGAAGCGGTCACTTATTTCAAAAAGTCTACTCACCAAGTAGATAGCAATCGCGGTCAATGCGAAACCTGCGGTAACGTGAACCCTGAGCAAATCTTCAACATCATTGAAGCAAAGGTGGTGGATGAATACGGTCAGCCAACCAACAAACGCAAGATCAGTCCACCGCAATGGTTCGAATTGTATGCTGAACGCTTTAAAATAAACAGGGTTGAAGACATTAAGGAAGCTCCCGCACAATCGTTGTTTTTACCCAGCAAGTGGAAACAAACGCTCATCTTCACCACGCGCGATACCTTGGCCAAGTTGAGCAACAAGCAATATTTGCTGATCAACTTATTGGAAGCTCCGCTGTTGGCAGCTATCCTGGCTTTTATCATTAAGTACCGCAGTGCCCCCGGTGGCAAGGAATACATGTTCCGTTTCAACGATAACTTCCCTGCCTTTATGCTGATGGCGATTATCGTAGCCCTCTTTATGGGCTTAACGGTCAGTGCTGAGGAGATTATCCGCGATCGAAAAATATTGAAGCGGGAATCCTTCCTCAACTTAAGCTGGAATAGCTACTTACAATCGAAGATCATTATTCTCTTCACCATGTCAGCCATACAAACCTTCTCCCCTTCTGGGTAGTTCTCTTTACTACAGCCTGCTTTGCCAATGTGTTGGGATTAAACATTTCATCGGCCTTCAATTCAGCTGTTACAGTTTATGTAATGATCCCGCTGCTGTTGATTCCTCAAATGATCCTCAGCGGTTTGCTCTTCAGTTTCGACAAACTGAACAACGTGATCAGTACGAAGGGAAAAGTGCCCGTGATTGCGGATGTGATGGCTTCGCGTTGGGCCTATGAAGCACTGGCGGTTTACCAGTTTAAGAATAACAGCTTTGAGGCACCCTATTTCGACATTGAGAAAGAAGAGCAGCAGGCAGATTTTAAAGCAGCCTACCTGGTAGAAGAATTAAGAAAACGCAATCGCTTTGTTACTGAAAATTTCAAGGAGAAAAACGACTCTATCCAAAAATTAGTAGCCAAGGATTTAAACATCATCCGAATGGAGCTAATGGTGGAGCCTTTCCGCAAAGGCTGGGAGAAGATTGACATTGAAAAAGAACTCGTTCCCGAGAATTTCTCTGAGACCCTGGGCAAGGCCATTGAGGGTTATCTGTTAGAGTACCAAAAGGTATATCAGAAGATGTACAACGAGAAGGTTGCTTTGCGCGAACGCAAAATCGCTTTCTTCGAAAACCAAAAGGATTTTCCCTATTCCCTGAACGATTACAAGAACCGCTATTACAACGAAAGCTTGGCGGATCTGGTGATGAACATATCAGAGAAGGACAGAATATTGGAGTACCAGGGTAAACTTATTCAGCAAATCAATCCGATTTTTATGGATCCCAAAACCACCGGGCCGTTGGATTACCGCGCTCAATTCTTTGCGCCTCACAAAAACTTCCTGGGTATTCAGCTGGATACCTTTTGGTTCGACCTGATCGTTGTGTGGATAATGTCGGCCATGCTGTACGTTACCCTCTATTTTGAGTGGCTCAAGAAACTACTGGACCGGGCCGGCAATCTCAAAATTCCTGTAAAGGGAAAGAAGTAGAGAAAGGCCGGTTTGCTTAGGTAAGCCGAATTTATAACTTTGTAAAGTCAAAATTGTACTATGAAATTAGGTAAACTCTCCATTGTAATACTCGCTGCCGCTTTGGCCGCCTGTGGTGGCAAGAAACCAGATGAGCAAGCTTTTCTGGAAAGCCTTGATACCACCCAAACCCAAGGACCTTCCATTTCAGAGGAAGTTATAGGGGATATCCTTCAGCAGATTCCTGCTCCGTTGGAAATCTCTGTGCTTTTGAAAGAATCTGGTCAGAAATACAACGTTTCTTACTTAAACACCCCAGACAATCTATCTAAGTACAACAGCAACTTTAAAAAGGCGCTTAACCTGGGTATTTATGGTACAGATTTGGGTTATACCAACATCTACGAACAAAACCAGGATGGCGTAAAATACATGTCATCTATTAAGGATTTAGCAGATGGCTTGAACATTGGTCAATTCTTCGATATTGCTACCATTGGTCGTTTGGCTACCAATAGCAAAAACCTGGATTCACTCTTGTTAATCACCACTCAGAATTTCAATAGCATTAACCATTATTTACAAACACAAAGCAGAGCCAACCTAAGTGTACTTCTGCTTACAGGAGGCTGGTTGGAGGCCGTTCATATTGTTTGTAATGTGTCGCAGGGCAACCTTGCTAACAAGCAATTACAGGAAACCATTGGTGAGCAAAAGGTTATTTTGGAAAACATCATGTTGTTGCTTTCTTTCTATAAAGATTCCGATCCAAATATGGCATCATTGTTGACTGACATGGAAGCATTGAAGGCAGAATACGATAAAGTGAGTATTACTTACACGTACAAAGAATCAACTTTTGAGGTTGTGGATGGTGTAATGGTGATTAAGGATAACAGCACTACCACTATTGACATTACTCCTGAAGACGTCAAAAACATCGGCAATGCCATCAAAACAATTAGAACTAAAATTATCAGTTAAGCACTATATAGATTAGCCCTATGAAGAAGTTATTCGTTTTTACGCTACTTGTCTTCCTTTCAAGCTCCGTAACCGTTATTGGCCAGTGTGATTCTGAAGGATTAAGCAGTCAATGTATTCCCAAGCTGGCTGGTGGCTTCAATTTTTTGAAGAGCTACAAGATCGATGGATTGGGTGGAACAAAAGACAAAGTGGAATACAGTTATGTATTCACCAAAGGAACTCAATACATGATTAACCTATGTGCGAGCGGTGCTGCTACAGACGGTATAGTTGTTAGCTTGTATGATTCTAATCGCAACAAAGTTGCCTCAAGTAAAGTGAATGGCCAGTTTATTTCGGCTATTGCCTACCCTTGCAATGCAACTGGTATTTATTACATACAATATACCTTCGATGGCTCAGCCTCTTATTGTGGTGGCAGTACTCTTGGGTTTAAGCGCTAATCTCTAACGATCTTATTCAAAGGCTTTCTACACAGAAAGCCTTTTTTGTTTTATGCAAGCTTCAAATCTCTCCTTCCATTTTAAAGCCCGATATTTCAAGCTGGGCGGAATAAAAGCCTCCACCAAAAAGGTGTGGTTTGTCTTACATGGCTACGGACAACTAGCAGAATACTTTCTTCGAAAATTTAAATCTCTGGAACAAGAGCAGGTCTGTGTGATTGCTCCAGAGGGTCTGTCGCGCTTTTACCTGGAAGATGTAAACAAGCGCAGCCAGGGGGGCAGTCAACGCGTAGGAGCTACGTGGATGACCCGAGAAAACAGGTTGATGGACATTGAGAACTATTTGACTTACCTGCATACCATCTATGAAAATGAAATAGCCGGTAGAACAGATCTGGAAATAACCATTTTAGGTTTTTCACAAGGGGCAGCCACCGCCTCGCGTTGGGCACTGGAAGACCGCATACACTTTAATAGGTTACTTCTGTGGGCCGGAATCTTTCCAAAGGATATGGACTTTCAACGAGGCCACGAAGTACTTTCCTCTAAACAAGTGCAGTTGGTGTATGGCACGAAAGATCCCTTTATAAACGATGAGCGTCTGGTGCACATGCGCACCTTAACCGATAAGTTGAAGGTAAATGCCACAGTAACTACCTTTGACGGTGCGCACGAGATAGACGAGCCTACCCTACTATCACTCCTCTAAGACTTAGGAACGTTTCACCAAGGCAGCACTGGCTTGTGCAGTTGGAAGAATGGTGATATCCGCTAGGACTACATGCTTGGGCGCTTGTAGACTATACAAAATCACGTCCGCAATATCTTCAGCTTTTAAGGGCTCTAATCCTTTGTAAACTGTCGATGCTTTTTGTTCATCTCCTTTGAAGCGAACAAGTGAAAACTCTGTCTCCACCATCCCCGGATGGATGCCTGTTACCTTAATACCGAAAGGATTTAAATCCAAGCGCATGCCCTTAGTCAGTGCATCTACTGCAAATTTACTCGCGCAATACACATTGCCATTGGGATACACTTCTTTACCTGCAATGGAACCAATATTAATGATGTGACCTGTTTGTCGGCTAGTCATTACAGGAATGATCTCCTTCGATACATAGAGCAGTCCTTTTACATTGATGTCCATCATGGCATCCCAGTCATCGATAGAACCTGTTTGAATAGGATCCAAGCCATGTGCATTGCCAGCATTGTTGATCAATACATCGATTTGTTTCCAATCAGTAGGTAAGCTTTGGATGGCCCTTGCTACAGCCTTTTGATCCCGCACATCAAAACTGAGTGTAGTAACTTTAGTTTCCTTCTTCAAATCATTGGCCAAGGCTTGTAAGCGTTCTTGTCTGCGCCCGCAGAGTACTAAGGAAAAGTGATGTTTTGCTAATAAGCGAGCGGTAGCCTCTCCAATTCCTGAAGTGGCTCCTGTAATCAGTGCAATGCGTTTGTCCATTATTGAAAAAGTAGATAGATCGTGATGGTGTTGGTGTTGATGCGCTTCAGCGGTTGGCCAAAAGGATTGTCTGTATCTTTTAATAAATTATTGATCCCGCGAGAGAAGCGAATCTCAGGGGAAAATTTGAAAAGTGGATAATAGAAATCAAAACCAAAACCTCCTTCAATCGCGAGGTTAAATTCAGATACACCTAAACGTGTAGTGAGTGCATCTAAGTCTTTCTTACCAGAAGCTTCAATGCCTGGCTTAACCCCACCAATCATATACATCCGCATGTTGCCACGCCTGGCAGATTTATATTTAGCCAAAATGGGGAGCTCCACCATAGTAGTTTCAATCACCTGCTCATTGGTAGGCTCATTGGTAGCGCGTGTATAGATGTAGGATAAGGAATGCTCATAAAATCCTACTTGGGGAGTAATGCGCAAATCCAAAAATTCTGATACTCGGTAGTTCACAATAAAACCCAAAACAAATCCGCTCTTCCACGCGGGTTCGATGGAGTAGACAGAATCGAAGCTCTGCGTGACAAACTGATCGGAGTATTTTATTTGATAGGTGCTACTATGAAGGCCTATTAAAAAACCATAGGTGATTTTTTTGCGCTCATCGTAAGCAGGGTTGGTTTTATTGACATGACGCTTGTTGCTATAGTACTGAGCAGCACTCTGTTTTACAGACAAGAACCCTATTAGCAGAAGAAGAATCGTGAACAGGCGAAGATTTAAAGAACCGAGACTGCGATAGGGTGTTACTTTGCACTATTTTTTTCCAGTATAAATCGAGGATATTCCAAAAGTTAAAGGCCTTGCATTCGTGTCGGTAAAGCCTGTCTTGGTTAGAACGTTCAAAAAATCATTTCCGTATGGAAAGGCATCTACCGATTCCGGTAAATAGGTATAGGCCGCACTGTCTTTGGACAACCAACTACCCACACGCGGTAGGACATTTTTAAAATAGAAGCCATACAGTTGCTTAAAAGGAAACGAAGAGGGCTTCGAAAACTCCAGTACCACAATGCGTCCTTCTGGTTTCAATACGCGCCTTATTTCGTTTAGTCCCTTTTCGAGGTTTTCAAAATTGCGAACACCAAAAGCAACCGTTACAGCATCAAAAGTATTATCGGCAAACGGAAGGTTCTCAGAATCACCCGATTTCATTTCAATCTTGTGATCGAGTTTGCGCTCTACCATTTTTTTGCGGCCCATGTTCAACATGCCTTCCGAAATATCAACACCGATAATCTTGTCTGGATTTAACTCCAACGCCTGGATAGCAAAATCGCCTGTTCCTGTAGCTACATCCAGGAGAATCTTGGGTTGATAAGGCTTCAGGTAATTGATAGCTTTCTTTCTCCACCCTTTATCGATACCAAGGCTCAGAAAATGATTTAGAAAATCATAGCGATGGCTAATGTTATCGAACATTTTGGCAACCTGCTCCTTTTTACTGGTACTGTCCTCTTTGTACGGTACTACTGCCATATTATAAGTGCGGTTCAATTTTTTTATACATCTGCAAACATACCCATGCATCGGTAGCTGCGTATTCAATTTGTTTTTCGGTTAAGGTTGGTGCTTCCCAATTAGAGGTTTGCGCGCTTTTAGAAATTCTAAAACCAAGTAGTAGCCCTGTTAGTTTTTTTACACTCTCCACTTCCACTCCCACTTGCTTGGTTAAGTGAGTTAACTCCACAAAACCACCCGGCTCAAAGTGATTCAGACGCTGGAGTGCGATTAAATCATCGCGCAAACCTACACCCACCTTGTTAATGGTATCGTTTTGAAAAAAATCTACAAGCTCCGGTACAAAGCCTGTTTGTTGCAAGCGGATTAACCAAACACGATCGTGACTAGCCAATTGTATCAACGCTACCTTATAACGCTGACCCTTCACAAAAGCGGGACGTGTTTCTGTGTCAAACCCTAACGGACCAGCCTTGGTAATATCTTTCAACGACTTTACCAATTTTTCTGGCTCTGTTATGACGGACACCTTTCCCTTAAAAGCATGCAGCGGGAGCGTCTGTATCTCTTCGTGTGTAATTGAATTGCCTAATACAATCCCTGAATTATGATTGTTTTGCCTCGTCATCACTAAATCTCCGAATCTTAAAATTTATATAGGCTTGTAACACCGTCATCACTGGGCTAATGATACAAAAGAATGCATATGGTGCATACGCAAAGGTAGAAACCCCTAGCACTTTTGCCTGGGTAGCACCACAGGTATTCCAAGGAATCAATACGGATGTAACAGTCCCAGCATCTTCCAAAGTACGACTTAACAATTCAGGTTTATAACCACGCTTGCGGTAGGTGTCAGCATACATGCGCCCAGGAACCGCAATCGCCATGTACTGATCTGAAGCGGTAAGGTTGAAGAAGATGCACGTAGCAGCCGTTGACGCTACTAAAGATCCGGTAGAATGAGCCCATTGTATGATGCGCTCTGCGATAACACGCAGCATACCACAGGATTCCATCACACCACCAAACATCATGGCACATACGATCAACCAAATAGTATTCATCATGCCATACATGCCTCCTGAAGAGAGCAAGTCACTGATCATGGCATTATCAGTTTTAATGGCTGTATCAATGGACATAGCCTTCATCACCGCCATAAAGGACGACTTAACGAAGTCGCCATTAATTCCGGATACCTGATCGATGATTTGCGGCTGAAAAATGATAGCGAAAATGCCACCGAGCAACGAACCAATCAATAAAGCAGGTAAGGCTGGCATCTTTTTAACGATCATCACCAAGACTAGAGCCGGAACAATGAATAATACCGGGTTCAAATTAAACGCTGAATCAATGGCCGACATAACAGCTTCCGTTTCGGTTGAAGTGTCTGTAGTCGTCAAGGTAAATCCCCAAACTAGAAAGATTATTAACGTGATGATAAGGGTTGGAATTGTAGTGTACATCATGTACCGAACATGGGTAAACAAATCAGTACCAGCCATGGCCGGAGCTAAATTAGTAGTATCCGATAAGGGAGACATTTTATCTCCAAAATAAGAACCGGAAATAATGGCTCCGGCAACCACCGGCTCAGAAATACCTAATGTTTTACCGATACCCAAAAGCGCAATACCCACGGTTGCCACTGTACTCCAGGAACTGCCGGTTGCCAGCGATACAATGCAGCACACAACAGTAGCCGCAAATAAGAAAATAGTGGGATTTAAAATCTTTAAGCCATAGTAAATCATGGCGGGTACAATACCACTCAGCAGCCAAGTGCCAGAAAGTGCTCCGATGACCATCAGAATAAGGATTGCCGCCATCGCAGAACTTATGCTTTTTACTATGCTATGCTCAATTTCAGACCATTTGTATCCAAGGCGGATAGCAAAAATAGCGCCCACCCCTGCTGCCAATACCATGGCTACCTGGTTCGGTCCACCGGTAGCATCGGCACCAAAAATGATGACATTGATAGAAAGCAGGAGTACAAGAACACCTATCGGAATTAAGGCCTGCCAAATAGCAGGCTCTCGTTTAGTTACAGTCATTAATACAGGACTTCAAATAAAGGGTTCAAGATACAAAAATATGTGAATCAGCACAGGTCACTTCCACATACGAAATACCAATGCTGATACTGCAAAAACCAGTTTAAACGTGCTATCAGTGAGGACTTATTCCGTCACTTTATACTGAACACCGCGATCTGCCAAATAAGTACGCACAAATTGGAAGTGCTTTTCCTCTTCTCCTAAAAATTCTGGTGGGCTAATCCCCTTTCGTGTGTACAAACCATCGGCTACTAAATGAACTGCAGCGGTACACGTATACCCTGTAGTACGCGCCATCGATAAAGTGCCGTTTAGTGTACGATCCAGCAGGTTATATTGATAGCGTTTCTTTTTACCGTTCTCCTCTCCTTCCATTACAATACGCATCACCGTAAATTCCTCTTCGCCTGGTTTTAATTTCCACTTAGGGAACAGCAATTTTGCTAGCACATCCACAGGGCGAACTTTCACACCTTTTACATCAATTGTTTCGTACGAAAACAATCCCGTTTCACGTAATACCCTTAAGTATTCAATACAACCCGGATACCGAAGTGTTTTTTCGATCATGTTGGGAATGTTCGGCATGGTCTTAATCAAAGATCGCAAGCCGTCTGAATTCCAAGATTCCAGCGTACCAACGCCATCAAAATGAACCAACTCAGGATCGGATAAGGCCTCCTTCACCACCATCGCTCCATTTTGTACATAACGAGCCGGGCGAATGTATTCTTCAATCACATCAATGGGTGAAAACACTGCCTTGTATTCATAAGGCCATTCACGCACCAAAGGCAATCCTCCTACCAAGCACTCGTAGGTGTGGATAGTCATGCGCTTATTGTGGTACCCTAAGATGATGTTGCCCATGCCAGGTGCCACCCCGCAATCGGTAACTACCGTTACCCCATGCTTCTTAGCCAAGTCGTCAAGAAGAAAAGGATCTTCCGGAAAGAAGGAAATATCGACCATATTTTTCCCCGCTTCAATCACCGTCTTCACTGTTTGGAAACCTAAAAAGCCAGGAACCGCTCCTACCACCAGATCAAAAGGCTTAATGGTTTCAGCCAATTGTTGCACATTAGAGAAGTCGAGCTTTTGGATTTTAATACCCAAGGCAGCGACTTCTTTTAATGCATCCTCACTAATGTCTACTGCTGTTACATCAAAGTCCTTGGCCAGATCAGCCGCCATTACTTTGCCCACCAAACCGGCACCCAATACGATTACTTTTTTCATAGTCTACAATTAGAACTCAACTTTATGAGGCTTGCAAAAACAGAATTTCCCGTAACTTCCGCAACTCAAATAAGCATTATGTTCGATCCCAACAGTCTGGTTCAAAAAGCTAAAACATCTGCCTTCTACCGAAGCATTCTCAACTTTGCCTTAGACCGCATGATTCCTTTTAACAAACCACATAGTTTTAGAATTATGGAGATTGGTGATTTTAGTATCAAAACCAGCTTGCCTTATAAAAGAAGAAACTTCAACCACATTCGTGGGATACACGCCTGTGCCATGGCTACCATTTCTGAATTTACCACAGGTTTCTTGTTGATCTCCAGGTTGGATGCCAAGAAGTATCGCCTTATCATGCAGCGACTGGAAATGAATTATCACTATCAGGGTAAGATGGATGCCTTTGCTACATTTTCTATTTCGGAAGAATGGCTAAACAGCAACATTTATCAACCCTTGCAAACACAGGAGGCTGTAATCCTTCCCTGTGAAGTAAAAATTCATGATGTGAAGGGAAATCATTTGAGCACAGGAACCATTTTCTGGCAAGTAAAGGACTGGTCGAAAGTAAAAACCAAAGCCTAGATTTTATATCTTAGCAAATCCGAAAACATATCCCTATGCGCAAAATCGATCAACTATTGGCCGAGTATGGTGAGAGTCACCAAAATGCCACCAACAAAACCATTCATTGGATTTGCGTACCTCTTATCTTTTTTAGTGTTGTCGGTTTAATATCCTCTATCCCTTCTGGTATTGTTCAA
>LNEN01000222.1 GCA_001464155.1 Cytophagales bacterium Ga0077538
TCCTCTTTTGCCGTTACCGTTATGGACGCAGCCACGGAAGAGCCCCTTAATGCACGCATTTCTCTGAAAGGTTTGAAAGATAATGTCCTGGTTCCCATGACTTCTGGTGGTATTGGTAATTACACCTTCTCCATCAGTGCAACGCAAACTAAAGATTACAGACTGGCAGTAGAAGTAGAAGGATATTCTTTCCAGAACATCGATGTGAAATTAGAGGGGGCCTCTGCTAATCCTAAAAGTACCTCTCGCAAAGTAACCATGCGCAAGTTGTCTGTTGGTTCTGTCTCTATTCTTCGCAACATATATTTTGATTTCGATAAGGCTTCTTTCAAAACAGAAGCTTATCCAGAGTTGAACAAATTATTGAGCATGATGCAGACAAACTCCAGTCTTAGCGTAGAGATTGGTGGTCATACCGATGCGTATGGTACTAAAGAAGTTAATATGCGTTTATCCAAACGCAGAGCGGAAGCGGTAAAGGATTATTTAGTGAAGAAAGGCATCGATGCCCGCAGAATTACTGCCGTTGGGTATGGTAAATCCCGCCCGCTTGCCAGCAACGATGACGAAGAAGAGGGACGCGAACTGAACAGACGTGTAGAGTTTAAAGTGTTGAAGAATTAAAAGAGCTTAGTCTCTTTTAATTCTTTGACTTTCCCTACGTCATTAGCAATACGATTTTTACAAAACGCTACGATTTCTGCCATCTTACAGTGAAAAGTGTAAGATGCAATAAGAAGAGATGAATCTTTGCTCCTATTAAACGTTCAAATTCTTTTTCAACGTACTTCTGGCAAATACAGCACTTGCCAAGGTTAGCACAGCTCCTACCACCAAAGCAGCTCCCGGAAAATAGAAAGGTGCCGCTGGACCTGTGAAGTGAGAAAACAATCCATTCATCAAAAAGGGACCAATAATCGATGAGATACTCATCAAACTGGTAAATCCTCCCTGCAATTCTCCTTGTTCATTGGGAGGCACAACTGTAGACATGATACCTTGTAAAGCAGGACCGGCAATTCCTCCCAGGCAATACACAATGGTAAAGGCAAACATCATCCAGCTCTCTGTTGCAAAAGCATAGAGTAAAAACCCTGCAGCATAAAGTGCCAGTCCCACATACAAGCTTTTCTCTTGCCCCAGTTTAGGAATGATGATGCGTATCAAACCACCTTGTACAATTGCGAAGACAAGTCCCACCACGCCTAGCGAAATACCAATCATCGTCTCCGACCATTGAAATTTTTCGATGGTGTAATAGGCCCAATTGCTCTGCACCGCATGAGACGAGATGTAGACAAAGGCCAGTGCCACAAATAATCCTGCAATTACCTTGTACCGGAACAAACTCTTTAGAGTGCCGATAGGATTTGCACGTTTCCATTCAAAGGCTCTTCTATTCTCTGGCTTCAACGATTCGGGCAAAATAAAATAACCGTACAAGCAATTGATTAAGGTGAGGATGGCCGCAGCGATAAAAGGAATTCGAGAGCCCATCCCTCCTAACAACCCTCCAATAACAGGGCCGATGATAAATCCCAAGCCAAAAGCAGCTCCAATCATTCCAAAATTCTGCGCGCGCTTTTCGGGCGTACTAATGTCAGCCATGTACGCTCCAGCTGTGGTGAAACTGGCTCCCATCACACCGGCAATTAATCTTCCTACAAAAAGCCAGGCGAGTGTAGGGGCAAACGCCAAAAAGAGATAATCAATACCAAAACCAAGAAGAGAGGCTAATAAGACCGGGCGTCTTCCATACTTATCACTCAATCCCCCGATGATGGGGGCAAAAAGAAATTGCATAATGGCGTAGGCAGAAATTAACCAACCACCATAAGAGGCCGCTTCACTATTGGTGGAGCCTGTAAGCTCTTGGATGAGCTTAGGCATTACTGGAATGATAATGCCAAGGCCTGTTACATCTATAAGCAGCGTGATGAAAATAAACCCAACAGCGGCTTGTCTGCTTTCTTTCATATCATGATTCGTAATCGTATCCAGTACTAGGATTCTATCAACTTCACCTCAATCGACACTCCCAAATCCTTTAATAATTGCAGGCGGGTAACCAGTGCTTCTTTATGAGCCATTCGGACTTCCACCCACACCATGCATTCAGTATCAAATTGTTGCTTCACAAGACTCAGATCAAATTCCTTTATCAGCCGCATTACTTCGTTCATGTTAGCATAAGGAAAATTCCACTCAAACTGCATCCTCACTTCTTCTTCTATGATTTTGCCTTCTTCCAAGGCATGCTCTGCAGCAGTCTTATAAGCCGCAATCAAGCCACCCACTCCTAGTTTGGTACCACCAAAATAACGAACAACTACGACTAATACATTGGTTAGGTTTTTCGATCGGATCTGACCTAAAATAGGATCACCTGCAGAATGGTTGGGCTCGCCATCATCGTTCGCCCGAAACTGCTTCTTCTCAGCACCCACCATCCAGGCATAACAGTGATGACGGGCATCAAAATATTCCTTGCGCAAAGCCGCTAATTTTTCCTTGATCTCAACCTCATTCTTTACCGGATAGGCAAAGGCCAGAAACTTGCTTCCCTTCTCTTTATACAAGCCTTGAGAGGGTTTTTCAAGGGTTAAAAAGGACGTAACGACCATCAATTATAAATAAAATGTATAAAGATGTTAACGAGATGCAACCTACGGATTTTCCTGGCGTCTATAAACCAGTTACTAACCCATACGCGATGAAAACATTACTAATTGCAGGTTCATTTCTACTTGCCTCCTTAAGTCTTTTTGCACAAAAAAAGGAAACCCGTGAAGTGGCCACCTTTACAAAAGTAGGCTTTGCCGGTGCCGGTAAAGTATATGTGAAGCAAGGAAGCCCCCAAAAAGTAGAACTGGAAGGTTCACAGGATATTCTGGATAAATATGAAACAAAGGTAGAAGGCGACCGCCTATCGATCCGTCCCAAGGATCGTTGGAACGATTGGAGCTGGGGAGAAGACGATGAGATTACTGTTTACATTACCGTGAAAGAGGTAAAGGGTTTAGCAGTAGCTGGCTCTGGCGATTTAATTACACAAACTCAAATTACCAGCGATGAACTGGATCTGAAAGTGAGTGGTTCCGGTTCCGTAAAAGCAGAAGTTGTTGTATCGGGTGATTTAGAAGCAGATGTTTCAGGTTCTGGTGATATCCAAATAAAGGGATCAGCTGCTTCTTTTGATTCAGACATCAGTGGTTCTGGAGATGTAAAAGCTTCTTTAAAAATTACAGGCGAATCCAGCTTCAGTATTGCTGGCTCTGGTAAGATCATCATTGATGGATCTTCCAAGGACTTAATTACTAAGATCAGCGGATCAGGAAGCGTAAAGGGTGAAAACTTTCAGGTAGAAAAGTGCAGTATTAAAGTGGCTGGTTCAGGCGATGTATCCATTCATGTAACCGAAGAACTGGAAGTAAACGTGGCCGGTAGTGGTGACGTTCGCTACAAAGGAGATCCGAAACGCATCAATAACAATTCTTCCGGCAGCGGATCAGTGAGAAAGATATAATGTTCTTTGTAGATATCAGTTACTTGTTAAGAGTTATCAGTTAACGAAATCGTTAACTGATAACTCTTAACAATTAATCTCTATACTTAATTAAGCCTTGAACGATCAGATACTGGGCTCCCAAATAAGTAAGCATTACCCAAAATCCGCTGTAGGCAATGGGTAACATAAACTTATTAATGGCGATCATCGAATCTGAGATCATAAAAAGTGTCGCGCCAAAAAAAACCATGGCAAAACTTGTCAACGAAGTTCTTCCAAATCGGAACAAGGCATTGACTACCATGAGTACCAATACCAGGGCATAGACGATTACAGGAATCTTTAAGCCTCCCAAGTGCGAATACAATACGGTTACTAAGCCGGTGCCTGCCAGAATAATAGGAAAGGAAAAGCGAAAGCGTTGAACACCGAGAAGCGCTTTGGAGGTGTCCTCTGTCATAAACTGTCTGTAAGCAAAAATGTAATACAAATGGGCCACCAAAAAAGCCAACAAGCCTCCGATAAAATACAATTCACCCTGTGGTTGAAACATCAACAGTACATCTCCTAACCAGGAGAATACCAACGCTAATAATACTGTTCGAGAACGCTCTTCTTTCGAAGTGCTTGTCACATAGTATCCAATCAACAATGGAAGTAACAAGGGTTTAGCCGCTGTGTGCAGACTGGGTAAATCAAGTAAATGCGAGAGTAATTCTGCACTACAAGTCAACGCGAAAATGGCAAGAAAAATTTTTCTCATAACGAAGCTGGAACAGGTCTTTTTCCAAACATAAGGTATAGGAATGCCACTAGACTTAAAAGAGTGCTGATTAAAAAGGTAAGAAAGAACTGGTCGGTATCATTTCCATAAATCCATCCGGAGGCAAAAGCACCAATACCAATACCTGCCTCCATAAAAATATACAAGCTGGAAATTCCGCGACCTTTAAAATTCTGATCACTCAAATCGGTTGCCCACGCCAGTAAGGTGGGAGAAGTCATGCCCTGTCCTACTCCATAAATCGTTACACCTAGCATGATATGCCAGGGCGTATTACCAAGTCCTATAATCAGTAGGCTCAGTACCAATAAAAATGTTGATATTTTTAAAACAGGCACTCTTCCATAGCGATCGGATGCCTTACCCGCCACCAGCCTTACTAGTAAGGAAGCCACGGTGAGAAAGGTGAAGAGCACTCCCTTGTTTCGAATACTCACGTAAGCACCCAGGTCGGGTAATAGAGTAAAAATGGTACCGTAAGAATACGCATACAAGAACATGATAATGCAAGGAACTACTACCAGTGGTTCAAATAAATCGTGTCGCTGAATTTTTACAGAGTCGATGCTAAACTGCTTTCTACCGCTATGCGTTTCTTTAATATTCAATAAGATGATCATGGAGAGCAATCCAAAAAGTGAAGAGGTATAGAAAACCACATCTAAGGAAAACAAATTTGCCAAAGCTCCCCCCAATGCAGGACCAGATGCCATCCCAACTGTTCCGGCTGTGCCCAACAGTCCCATCGCTTCACCTCGCTTATGTGCTGGAACTATGTCTCCTAAAAAAGCTGCCTGCCCTGTGGGTGTAAAACCTGTGGAGAAGCCATGAACGAGACGAAGCATCATGAACCCCGAAACGGTAGTAAGGAGCGGATAGATCAAACTGGATGCTAAGCACACGCCCGCGCCAAACAACATGACTGGGACGCGACCAATGCTGTCGGCTAGCTTACCGCTGAAAGGACGAGAAAGTAAAGCCGTGACAGTAAATAACGCAATGATTAATCCTTTGTACTCACCACCGCCCAAAGAAGTAAGATAATCGGGAAGCTCAGGAATGAGCATGTTGAAGCTCGCAAAGAAAAGCAGAGAGCTCAAGCAAACCAACCAAAATTGAGTGGTGTAAATCTTGTTACTCTTCACCGGCTTTTAACAATAAATCTAAATCGTGCTTCAACTGAGGATCGGTAGGATGCTTCGCATTCAGATCGTAGTCCTTCCCTTTCTTGTCTATTAAAAGATACCGTGGAATCTCCGTTAAGTTATAAGCAGGCCCTACCAGTGATTTATCGCCAATCCGAAAATGCGTAAATCCTTCAATACCTAAATTATACTTCGCAATGCTTTTCATCCAGGTAGCTTCATCTGTATCCAACGAGAGCAAGGTGAAAGAAACCTGATTCTTATAATTTTTCAGCAAACGCTTAGCCACCTCAAATTCCTGTAAACAGGGTACACATTTACTTGACCAAAAACCTACCAGCATAACTCGTTTACCCTTACTATCTTCCCGAAACCAGGTAAAGCCCTCTTCACCCTTCATCGCATTTTCTACCCGTAGTAACTCTTGCTGCTGATAGAGGTAGAATTGTTTATTCAATGAAGTTCCTCCACCCAAATCAAGAATAATTTCATCTTCCAGTGGAGTAGTCTTTAACACATTGTTCGTACTCCAAAAAGTAGAATCATAGGCAATCTTTACAAGGTCTCTTTTCGTGGGTTCCTTACCGTAAAATGTTTCAAAGGAGCTTGTCATGATTTCAGATGCCATCAATTCTACATGATACCAGTGAGTCGTCATGTCTCTTGCCTGGGATTTACCATCGCGAATGAGGTGATAGGGATAGTATTTTCCCTGGAAAGGTGTGTAATAGCTTGTACTCCTGACTGTATCCGATCCCCAATATTTCGTGTCAATAGTTTTAATAAAAGCAAAATCATCGGTGGTGATAAACAACGTGCCAACACTGCGAGGCGATGGCGTGTAACCAGTTGTTGTCAGTACAGAATCCTTTCGCAATGCATAGGCAATTTCATATACTTCCTTGCCATCATAGGTAGTAAGACCTTCAAAGGAGAAGGTATACTTTTCCATATCAGTATGCAGATTACTTAAATCAGTAAAGTAAGACAATTGTTCGCTGGAAGAACTCGTCTGATACCCCACGATATCCGCTTGCAGAATGCTGCTCACGGCAATGGGAACATGGCCTTGTGCCGTTACTGTCTTATCAAAGCTTCTTCGAAGCTGGGTCACGCGCATTTCTTCTTTCTCTCCGGCAACATATTGCACTGATTTGTATCCCTGTCGTTTCCACACATCGACAAAAGCTTCTATAAGTCTGCCGTATAAAGAATCATCCTTACAATAATGACGATAGAAGAAACGCTGAACAAAAGGTTTGGTGTTATAGTTCTGAGGTATTGCGTTGAAGGCTTTGCGAACAACTTTTCTAGGGTTAACTGCTCTGTTAAAAACAACAAGCTCTTTTAACTGCGTTGCACTTGGCTTCAATTTTATAATGGATTTTTGATCAACGGGAAGCTCCTGCACTTCCAGTGTTTCATAGCCAAGACAGCTAATGCGAATTGAGAACTTCGTATCTACCGAAAGGGAGAATTCCCCTTTTAAATTAGAACTGGTACCACGAGCAGTTCCCAACAAACCAATGGAAGCAAAAGGCACAGGTTCCAGGGTATTGGCATCCAGAATAACTCCCTCCACAATGGTGCGCTGGCCAAAGGCAACTGTTGTGAAAAGAAAAAAAGCCAGCAGCAATCTTGCCATCATTACTTCAATCGATTAATTCGTACTCGTGGATTTCTCTTGTGCTTCCAACAAATACGCTTTTATAAAATCATCCAAATCACCATCCAACACAGTTTGGGCATCGGTACGTTCTACCCCTGTGCGCGCATCTTTTACGAGCTTGTAGGGGTGCAATACGTAGTTCCGAATCTGGGAACCGAAATCAATTTTCATTTTACCAGCCTCTACTTTATCCCGCTCGGCATGGCGCTTCTCCATTTCCAACTGATAGAGCCGTGACTTTAACATCTGCATGGCTCGCTCGCGGTTGGCGTGTTGTGAACGTTCTACCTGACAAACCACAACAATACCTGTAGGCTTGTGGGTAAGCTGAACTTTCGTTTCAACCTTATTTACGTTCTGTCCACCCGCACCACCAGACCGCGAAGTATGTAGTTCAACATCGCTTGGATTAATCTCTATTTCGATGGAGTCATCCACCTTCGGATACACAAAGACAGAAGCAAAAGAAGTATGCCTGCGACCATTGGAGTCGAAGGGAGAAATACGCACCAAACGGTGTACCCCTATTTCTGATTTCAGTTTTCCATAGGCAAAAGGTCCGTCAATCTCTAAGGTAGAAGATTTAAGGCCTGCCACTTCTCCAGGTTGGTAGTCAATTTGTTTTACATCAAAACCACTTTTCTCGCCCCACATAATGTACATGCGGTTGAGCATATCAGCCCAATCATTACTCTCAGTTCCTCCTGCACCAGGGTTGATCTCCAAAATGGCACTGAGCTGATCTTCTTCTCGGCTCAGCATTTTTTTGAACTCCAGCTCTTCTACGGCTTTGGCTGTCTTTTTGTATTCGCGCTCGAGCTCATCGTCCGAAACATCACCGGCATCATGAAACTCGTTCAACACCTCCAGGTCCTCTACTTGCTTGTTCACACTGTCAAAGGCATCGGTCCACATTTTAATGGCGCGCATGCCCTTCAATATTACTTCTGCTTGTTTGGGATTGTTCCAAAAATCAGCTTGTTGTGTAATCAACTCTTGATCAATTACTTCTACTTTCTTACGATCGTAGTCAAAGATATCGCCTTAAAGCAACCACTCGGCTCTTCAGGTCTTTCAGTTGTTCTGTTGTCATTCGTACACTAAAAATTTCTCAAAGGTACCAATTTCCGGGAATGTGACTCATGAATTAATTAGCGGGTATTCACCCGTGCCGGACCATAGTAAAAGGGAGATTCTTCATTGATAATGCGCAAGCGCAGGTGAAAGCCCACGCGATGGGATTTTTTCTTAATCAGCATCATGGGAAGCCCAATCGCCAAAGCGGTAAGACTTATCTGAGTCACATTATCATCCAAGGATGGTTTCTCACCCTGAACGATGATGGTGTTGATTTGATCGATGAGGAAAATGCCAGCACCACCCACTACCAAAAAGCCACCAACGAGGTTCATGAGGTTTCCTTTTTTGAAGTATACACGCTCGACCTGGTGGGTAGCCACCGTATCGCTGCTGGTGATGATGGTGGAATCATTTATACTAACAATAAAGCCCGTCTGTTTAGTACCATTCTTACGTTTATAAACGAAATCATCGCCTTTTATAAAACGCATGAGTACTTCATCATTTTTAATAATGACCAGTTGATTTTGTCCATCACAAACATGATAGGCTAGTAAACAAATCCATACAAAGCAGGCTAGTCTCATGTTTATAAAAATAAAAAAAGCGCCAGAATTTTCTGACGCTTTTGTAAATTACATTTTAGTTATCCATCCAAAGGGATCGGGCTTTGTCGCCCGCTTAATGGCATCCAATTCTTTATACACTTTATTCGCAAACTCTCTCTTTTCTACTGGCGGAAGGTGATAATCTTTTCCTTCATAGCCAATGAGTTCAATATGTGCAATGGTGGCAGCGGTTCCAGCTCCAAAAGCTTCTGTGACAGCACCCCTCTCTAAGCCTGCTAACAATTCAGTAACCGAGATTTTTCTCTCTTCTACTTTCATTCCCCAATGTCTTGCCAAGGTCAACACACTATCACGGGTAATGCCGGCCAAAATAGAATCGCTGAGCGCAGGCGTAATCAAAGTGTTGTCCATCACAAACATTACGTTCATGGTACCCGACTCTTCAATGTATTTATGCTCCACACCATCGGTCCACACTAATTGATGATAACCTTTGTCTTGAGCCAACTTGGCCGGGTAAATAGCACCTCCATAGTTACCCCCTGCCTTCGCATAACCCGTTCCTCCAGCTACAGCTCTTGTATAATGTGTTTCAATTTTCACTTTAACCGGTGTAGAATAGTAAGACCCAACAGGGCAAAGAATGATTTGAAAGGTGAAATTTTCTGATGGCCTGATGCCAATGTATTCGTCTGCCGAATACATGAAAGGACGAATGTATAAGGAGCTTCCTTCCTCTGTAGGTATCCAGTTGCGGTCGAGGTCGATTAATGTTCTCAAACTTTCCATGAAGAGCTCTTCTGGAATCTGCGGCATGCACATACGCTCCGCAGAGATGTTCATTCGATTCAAATTATCATGGGCTCTAAACACCAGTGCATTCCCTGCATTGTCTTTAATGGCCTTCATTCCTTCAAAGATAGATTGCCCGTAATGCAGGGCTGGTGTAGCCGGACTAATCTGCATATATCCGTAAGGTACAATGCGGAAATTCTTCCACTCGCCTCCATTGTAGTCGGCCAAGAACATGTGATCCGTATAAATTTTGCCAAAAGGGATGTTAGAGAAATCAATTTCCGGTAAACGGCTATTCTTTACTCTTTCAATGGTGATCTTTTCAAGATAAAGCAATAATTGGAATGAGGCTAACGATTGTTAGCAAAGTTGAATTGACATTTCTACATCCTTGGTTTCCAAGGGGTTTCTTCCACATTTAATTCTTGTGTCATCAATCGCGAAAGCATGAACAAATAATCAGAGAGACGATTGAGGTATTGAATAACCAGGGCATCAATTACTTCAATGGCATTTAGAGCAATGACGAGCCGCTCGGTTCTACGACAAACCGTGCGAGCAATGTGACAAAACGAAACAGAGGCATGGCCACCAGGCAACACGAAGAAACGCATGGGAGGCAAGCTTGCATCCATTCTATCGATTTCCTTCTCCAGTACTTCTATGTCGGTTGGCAACAGATGTGGAATTTTTACTTTAGTGTTGCCAGGTTCAGTGGCAAGAATGGACCCGATGGTAAACAATCGGTCTTGTATTTCGACTAAAAAATCTTTTCGCTTTTGGTTTACCTCCTGATCGCGCAAAAGGCCAATGTATGAATTCAATTCATCAACAGTGCCATAGGTATCAATGCGCAAGTCTGCCTTCGAAACACGTTTACCTCCAAAGAGAGAGGTGGTACCCTGATCGCCTGTTTTTGTATAAATCTTCATAATTCAATGTTGCACATTCAAAACCCAAAATTCAACTCAATGTTGAGTTTTATGTGTTGAATCTTGAATTAGTGTGCAACCGGTTCTCCCCTGTTCACATTTTCGTTCTTTCTATCCCACTCAATCAAACCATCTTTTAAGCGAATGATACGATGCGCATAATGCGCGATATCGTCTTCGTGGGTAACCATGATGATGGTATTGCCCTTATCGTGAAGTTCCTGAAAGAGATTCATGATACCGTAAGACGTCTTGGAATCCAAGTTACCGGTAGGTTCATCCGCCAGAATGATGAAGGGGCTGTTAACCAAGGCACGAGCAATGGCCACACGTTGACGTTGACCACCCGAT
>LNEN01000223.1 GCA_001464155.1 Cytophagales bacterium Ga0077538
ACCAATTCATGATCGCAGGCATTGCCACGCTTGTCATTGGTTTCACCATCATGTCTATTGATAAAGAACCTTTTGGCTTTGGTTTCTTGGGACTTACCCTTGGACCGATTGTAGTGATGGCAGGCTTCATTATCGGGATCTTTGCGATTCTTTATACTCCTAAGAAGTGAGTTTCGAGCTTTGAGCTACTAGCTCCGAGCTTCCCAAGGTTCCAAACTCAAAGTCGTTATGTCTTTATTCCATTCCATTGTACTCGCCATCATTGAAGGGCTGACTGAATTTCTGCCAGTTTCTTCTACAGGGCATATGATCATTGGCTCTTCGCTGATGGGCATTGCTTCTGATCCCTTCACCAAGATGTTTACCGTAGCTATCCAGTTTGGTGCTATCCTTTCAGTGATCGTATTGTATTGGAGAAGATTCCTGCAATCCTTCGATTTCTATTTCAAACTCTTTCTCGCCTTTCTGCCAGCCGCTATTGTCGGTTATCTCTTCAACGATCAGATTGATGCTCTCTTAGAGCGCGTGGATGTTGTGGCTTATTCCCTCATCGCAGGTGGTGTCATTCTCTTGTTTGTAGATAAGTACTTTGAAGACAATGAAAAAAGTGATAAGCCCATCTCCTATTTCACAGGTATCCGCATTGGCTTCTTTCAAATCATCGCCATGATACCAGGTGTATCACGCTCAGCCGCTACCATTCTTGGAGGTTTAGCACAAGGCTTGAATAAGAAAACGGCCGCAGAGTTCTCTTTCTTTTTAGCGGTACCCACCATGGCCGCTGCCACGCTGTACAAGATGTACAAGTACTTCGATAACGGAGCTACTTTCGGCTCAGAACAAATTACCCTACTAGTCGTAGGCAATGTTGTAGCCTTTATTGTAGCGATGCTAGCCATTCGCAGCTTCATTCAGTTCTTAACCAGAAATGGATTTAAAGTGTTTGGCTACTACCGCATCATTCTCGGAGTAATTATTCTGATTTTACTTTATAGCGGTGTTGATCTGGCAATTGTCTAATGGAAACCTCCGAACAACCCGGACAAGTACTCCTTATTAATAAACCCCTTCGCTGGACTTCCTTCGATGTGGTGAAGAAGTTGCGCTACAAACTCAAAATCAAAAAGATCGGTCATGCTGGAACTCTTGATCCTTTAGCGACTGGTTTACTCATTATCTGCACGGGCAAAATGACCAAGAGCATCGAAAGTTTTATGGGCATGGAGAAGGAATACACGGGTAGCCTGATCCTGGGACAAACCACGCCTTCCTTCGATCTGGAGACAGAAGTCTCTGCAGCAGTAGATGTATCACATCTAACAGAAAAGCAAATTCATGAGGCATGCTTGCCTTTTATCGGTACTATTCAACAAACGCCTCCGGTGCACTCGGCTATTTGGGTGAATGGCCAGCGTGCGTATGACCTCGCTCGCCAAGGTAAAGAGGTGGAGATGAAACAACGCGAAGTAGAAATCAGTGCATTTGAAGTAACAACCATCGCCTTGCCGCGCATCGACTTTCGGGTGGTGTGCTCTAAAGGCACGTATATAAGGAGTCTGGCCCGCGATTTTGGTGAGGCCCTTGGGGTAGGTGCTCACCTTTCTGCCTTGTGCCGCACCCGCATTGGTACTTTCACCTTGGCAAATGCTCAAAGCATGGATGAAATAGAGCCGCGCCTTCCGGCTCAATAATTCATTCCAATCTGTATCGCTGAATTTGATAAATTTCGAGAATGAAAATTTACCACGGCATCGATGACTTTGTAACCCTTCCCACCGCAGTGGTAACCAGTGGCACCTTTGATGGCGTGCACCTGGGACATCAAAAGATATTAGCACGCTTAAAAGAGATCGCCACGCAGGTAAAGGGTGAAACCGTGGTGATTACCTTCTGGCCTCATCCGCGTCTGGTTCTGAACCCTGAAGACGATACCCTCAAACTTCTGAATACTTTCGAAGAGAAAGCCGAGCTGCTGCGCGCACAAGGCGTTCAACACTTAGTGCGTATCCCCTTCACAAAGGAATTCTCGCAACTCAGTTCGGAAGAATTCATCACCGAAATTTTGGTAAAGAAAATCGGTACAAAGAAGTTAGTGATCGGCTACGACCATCACTTTGGCAAAAATCGCGAAGGAAGTTTCGAACAACTCAAAGCCAATGCTTCGCGCTATGGATTTGAGGTGGAAGAACTCGAACGACAAGATGTAGATAATGTTGGAGTCAGCTCTACTAAAATCCGCAAAGCACTGGAATCAGGTACCATCGATACTGCCAATCATTTTCTGGGTACTGCCTACAGCCTTACTGGACGCGTAGTGCCGGGTGATAAACTCGGCAGACTGTTGGGCTTTCCCACCGCCAACATCGAGATGGATACGAAATTCAAATTGATACCAGCCGATGGCATTTATGCAGTAACAGTTCAATACCAACACGAAGTTTACAAGGGCATGCTGTACATTGGTAATCGCCCCACGGTGAATGGTTCCAAACGAAACATTGAAGTCAATATCTTTGACTTCGCAAAGGATATTTATGGTGATGCCCTCACAGTACACTTCCACCATCTTATTCGCATGGACAATAAGTTCAGCGATCTGGATGGTTTGCGCAAACAATTGGAGGCTGACAAAGTAGATGCGTTGCGGTTGTTGAAATAGCCTCACCCCCGGCCCCTCTCCCAGGGGAGAGGGGTGCAGAGAGTTAGAATAAAATTGAGTAGAAACATATGATCAACAAAGTTGTAAAAGATGCTGAAGAGGCTGTTCGCGATATAGCCGACAACTCCGTACTCATGCTCGGTGGCTTCGGCTTGAGTGGCATACCTGAAAATTGCATCAGCGCCATTCTTAAAAAAGGTGTGAAGGGCTTAACCTGCATCTCGAATAATGCCGGTGTGGACGACTTTGGCATTGGATTGTTGTTGAAAACTCGTCAGGTGAAGAAAATGATTTCTTCGTACGTAGGCGAGAATGCAGAATTCGAACGTCAGCTTCTCTCCGGAGAATTGGAAGTAGAACTCATTCCCCAAGGAACACTCGCGGAACGTGTGCGCGCAGGTGGTGCCGGTATTCCTGCCTTCTTCACTCCGGCAGGTGTAGGCACAGAAGTAGCGCAAGGAAAAGAAACCCGTGAGTTTGATGGCAAACTATACCTAATGGAACGCTGGCTGCGCGCAGACTTCTCCATCGTAAAAGCCTGGAGGGGAGATACGGCAGGAAACCTGGTGTACAAAGGTACAGCACGCAACTTCAATCCTATGATGGCGGCCGCTGGAAAAATTACCATTGCCGAAGTAGAAGAGTTAGTACCCTTGGGCGAACTCGACCCCAACAACATTCACACACCGGGTATTTACGTGCAGCGCATTTTTCAAGGGAAGGAGTATGAGAAGAGGATTGAGCAGAGAACCGTCTCTAAAATTTGAAGATTTGAGGATGTGATGATTCGGTAATTCGTTGATTCGTTGATGGCCGCAAACAGGAAATATAATCCAGAGTTGAGGGATAATTTGATTGTTACTCTTACATTTCAATTTTCCTTAGCTATCGTGAAGTTTGCTGAAATACTGGAAGCAAATCGAAAGTACGCAGTAGCCAATCAATTGATTCGATCCGGAACATCTATTGGCGCTAATGTTCGTGAAGCACAAAATGCAGAATCGAAAGCTGATTTCATACATAAACTAAAAGTTGCTGCAAAAGAGGCGGACGAAACAGAATATTGGCTGGAGATCTGTCACCAAACCGAGTCTTATCCTAATTGCGACAATCTTCTTTCACAAATTTTAAGTATCAAAAAAGTATTATCAAAGATTATCGCATCATCAAAATCAACCCCTCATTAACGAATCACCGAATCAACACATCAACGAATTAATTTATGTTAGACAAAATAGGCATCGCAAAACGCATCGCACAGGAAGTAAAAGATGGCATGTACATCAACCTGGGCATTGGTATTCCTACACTAGTAGCCAACTACATTCCTTCCAACCTCCATGTAGTGTTGCAATCTGAAAATGGATTGCTGGGCATTGGTCCTTTTCCTACGGAAGACAAAGTAGATCCTGACTTGATCAATGCCGGCAAGCAAACCATAACTATGATGCCTGGCTCCGCACTCTTCAGCTCGGCTGAAAGTTTCGCGATGATACGCGGTGGCCATGTGGACCTGACCATCTTAGGTGCCATGGAAGTATCTGAGCAAGGTGACATTGCCAACTGGAAAGTACCCGGCAAAATGGTGAAGGGCATGGGCGGTGCCATGGACTTAGTAGCTTCTGCCAAACACATCATTGTAGCCATGCAGCATTGCAGCAAAGACGGTGCTTCTAAAGTATTGAAACAATGTTCCCTGCCGATAACTGGCATCCGTTGTGTGAAGAAAATTGTAAGTGATTTAGCTGTGCTGGATGTGTTACCCGAAGGTGGCTTCCGATTAGTAGAACGCGCACCCGGTGTATCGATCGAAGAAATAAAGAATGCGACTGAAGGAAAGCTGGTGATTGAGGGAGAAGTGAAGGAGATGGTGATCTGATGTGCTGATTTTTTAGTGTGCTGATGAGTTGATTAGGTAATTTGAAGATTTGAGAATTTGATGATTTGATGATTTGATGATGTTTGAATCTGGTAGAATAGAGAATAGTATAGGAGAATTAAAGTAAACACTGAATAAAGAGAATCTTCCGCTCCTGCCCTTACGAAGCCATCTCGGCAGAAGTAGGTGTGACACACTGTCCATATAAAAGGATAGCGTAATCATCACTCCAAATTTCTTTGTACTCCAGCGCGGTGGCCCGACCAAAAAGCGGGGGTGAGTGGCACGTGCGTGAGGCAGCATTTTTTGGTCTTGATCTTTTTGGTCCTTTTTCCATCAAGGGAAAAAGGACGAAAGACGTAAGGGAAGTTTCCAGCATCAACTCACAAAAGAAAGACTTCAAGTTTCAATACTCTTAAGAATTATTTGGATTAACTACTAAATAAGTAAGTCGCTCCAGGGCCGCTTGGCCCCGCATACTCCCTCAACGCTGTATTCTATCCGCACAACCTCTTCCAGGCCAAAGATAGAATAAGGCGTTTCATGAGCATGCTGATAGAAGCATACGGAAACGTGCTTGCCTAAAGTTATTTGTAGACAAGTAAACTTCATAGTGAAAAGAACCTTGCCGGCCCTGCCTGCAAGGAGCCATTTCGGCAGAGGCAGGTGCCAGCACCCCGTCACTCCTAATAAACTCATTCTTTTCAAGCAGGGATTGCTGCGGGCTGCCTTACCTCTTTCTCTTCTCAAACCCTAGCAAGAATGATACTTTCAAGAGGTTCCGAAAACAAAAAACCTCTGCCTTTTACCGCAGAGGTTTTTCAATCAAGCAAGTGTTCCATCCCGTTTAGTATTTAGTGAAACGCGCTTCCGCCAGTAGTTGGTAGCTCGGACTTTTAACTCCAAAGATACCCTTCACATAGGCTTTTACAGCCTTCACTGTTTTGTACAGACTAGACTCCGCCCTATACAACACTTCGTTGCGCTTGCTGCGTGCCTTCGCTAAGGTCAGGCTTGCTTGCAAGACCCTTGTGTTGGCAGCTTGTAACACTCCTACATGCTGTAGCAGGATTTCCACCTTTAGTTCCTCTTCTTCGGGTGAGTAGCTGGCATCCTTTGATACGATGTCAACCAACTGTGCGAAGTTTTGGATTCGGGAGGAGTAGTCTCTACCAAAACCTGTCCACTTTTTGGAAGGTAGTGGTTCCCCTGGTGCCGCCTCCCTCTCTCTTGTCGAACGAACACCCTTGAGCAATCTGCTCAGAGCGCTGCTTGCGTCCTCCATAGTGAGTGAGTTGGCACCACTTGCTTGTAGCACATTGTAAATGCTGGAGGCCAGTTTGTCGGTCGCCTTGAACAAGTCCTCACGATGATTAGTCGCTTGGTTGTACAAAGTTTTCGCTTCCTTTACCTCACTCAATGTCTGCTGTGCTTTGACATACATTGAATGCATTACCGATACGCGGAGGTTTTGTTTTCCGGGCTTGTAGTTTCCTCCCAACCCGGTGCAAACGCCTAAGAGCTTCTCGAAGGCTTGCACGTTTTTAATATGAGCCATAACTTTTTAAGTTAATTAAGCATATACACGTGCGCTCGGTTGTGTAGTTGTATAAAAGTGTACGATTTTTTGAAACTATATAGTTGTGCAAAAGGGCAACCCAAAAGCCACTGGCACGTTTGTATGCATTTTTTCATGCATACGTACCGTTGCAAAAATGTAATTCGCCAAGCTGTAGAATTCTGCCGGTGAATTTCAGTGCGGTGCTCCAGGACAGTTAGGCAGTGTCTCCGGACAGTAACTCAGTAGTCCAATACAGGCGTGCGGTACCTCCGGACAGTAACACGGTGCTCTAGGACAACGATACGATAGCTCCGGACAGCAACTCAGCAGTACAATACAAGCGCCCGGTACCTCCGGACAGTACAATGGTGCTTCAGGACAACGATACGATAGGTCCGGACAGTAACACAGCATGACACTATAGCCGGACAGTAGCTCCGGCCACTCTTACAGTACCGCAGGCAAATGAAAAGATATTGATGACCTTTAAGACAGTACTTGCGGTCAATTTGCAATTCTAAAAATCGATTTGACCAACAAGTTTCTTAAAGCAAACGTGGCGTGCTCTTGCCAGGTGTAACGTAATGAGTAACTTAGTAAACTCTGATGGCTTAATTAGGTAAATTGCAATGGTAAAAACTCGTTTAAGATGAAAATCACTCACGCAACAGCTACATTACTTTTATCAGGATTGATTTCACTAATGGCATGTGATAGAGAAAACCACGATCGCTTGCCTTGCAGCACTCTTGGAGGAGTTACCATTACCAATCAAAAAGGCAGAATCTATCAGTGGACAACTTCAGAACCTTCCTTCTACTATATTGGAAACGAACAGGAGGTGACGAATGGCGTGAATGGTGGGTACATCCTCTGCAATGATTTAGCTCCTAACTTTAGGAAAGAAGGACTCCTAGTTATTTATAGTGGTGTAGACAAGGGATCACAATCTGACACAGGCGACCCCTTATTTGCGTATCTTTATTTAAAATCAATTGAAGAAGTGAAATAATGAATACACGGTTGGCGTCAAGAGTAGAGAAAACCTCACTCAAACCTTTGTCATAAGAGGTGAAGAATTGTGCTATCTTATGTAATTAAAATCCAATGACAAGGCAGCAAGTAGTTACCCTGCTCTTATTAGTACTCACTATTAGCCTGAAAAGTAATGGACAAGCTGCTGATTCTACCACCCGAAAAGGGACTATCATTACCTTGGACTGCTCTCCAAAAATG
>LNEN01000224.1 GCA_001464155.1 Cytophagales bacterium Ga0077538
CAAGAAAACAGGATAAGTCTTACCCCTGATGCAGTAGCGCTTTTGGTAAACAATGGACATGAAGTGTGGATAGAAACCAAGGCAGGTCTTGGCTCAAAGTTTACAGACAAGCAATACAGTGAGGCCGGTGCCAAAATAGTGTACTCACCTCAGGAAGTATACAAGGCGGAGGTAGTTCTTAAAATAGAGCCTCCCACGTTGGAGGAGATTGAAATGATGCATCCGGGCCAGGCCCTGATCTCGGCCATTCAACTTGGCCATTTAAAACCAGATACGATTCAAGCGCTCTTAAAGAAAAGAATCACTGCACTTGCTTACGAATTCATCGAAGACAAAGTAGGTGGTATGCCTATTATTCGTGCGATGAGTGAAATTGCCGGTAGCTCGGTGATGCTGATTGCTTCTGAGTACTTGAGTACTGCCAGCAACGGACGAGGAATTATTTTGGGTGGAATTACTGGAGTGCCACCAACAAAGGTTGTGATTATCGGTGCAGGAACGGTAGGTGAATATGCGGCCAGAGCCGCTTTGGGTTTGGGCGCGGATGTGCAAATCTTCGATAATCATTTGTATAAGCTCCGAAGAATTAAGCAGTTATTAGGTCAGCAGATTTACACCTCAACTATTGACACCTTAACACTAAGCGATACGCTTCGCAGTGCAGATGTATTAATTGGTGCCTTGCGTGCTGAGAAGGGAAGAACCCGGCATGTAGTTAGTGAAGAGATGGTGACGAGAATGAAACCGGATGCGATTATTATTGATGTGAGCATTGACCAAGGCGGCTGCATTGCTACCTCTGAGATTACTACATTAGGAAAACCAATTTATAAGAAGCACGATGTAATTCACTACTGTGTCCCTAACATTGCCTCGCGTGTTGCACACACAGCAGCAACAGCTCTAAGTAATATTTTCACCCCCACGATATTGCGCGCTGCAGAAGAGGGTGGAGTGGACAAGATGATTTTTTCCCACAAAGGTTTTATGAAAGGAGTCTACACATATAACGGTGGACTCACCAATGAATCTCTGGCGCGCAAGTTTAACATGAAGCACAAGAATATTGAACTCTTGGTCGCTGCCAGATTTTAAGAGGACGATTTAAGCATTCGGTAAAAAAGAAAGGCTCGTGAATTCTGTCACGAGCCTTTCTAATTTTTGCTTGTTAACAATTAACAATACTCATCAAACACTTCTACCAGGTGCGCACCAATCATCTGGGCATTTCTACCTTCAATGTGGTGACGCTCGATAAAGTGCACCAACTCACCGTTCTTAAATAACGCGATGGCAGGCGAGGAGGGAGGATAGGGCAAGGTATACTCTCTCGCCTTTGCTACGGCTTCTTTATCTACTCCGGCAAATACAGTAGTTAATTGTGAAGGCTTCTTAGAAGAATGCTCTAAGGCCCACTTAATACCTGGGCGCGCAGCACCGGCCGCACAGCCACATACCGAGTTGATCACTAGGAGCGTGGTGCCCTTTTGATCTTTCAGTTCATTATCAACTTCTTCAGAAGTCTTTAACTCTTTAAAGCCTGCTACCGTTAAATCGGTGCGCATAGGGGCTACTAATTGTTCAGGATACATATTGATTCAATAGTTAAAATTCAAAGTTCTCTTTTATAAAACACCTTCCTCTGTTTTCCAGTTCAAAGCAACGTTGATTCTGAAATTTTGAAGGAAGAACTACATAAAACCAAGTTCTAATCGCGCGGCCTCACTCATCATATCTTGTGAGTAAGGCGGGTCAAAGGTAATCTCTACTTTCACTTCATTAATACCTTCAATCTCTTTAATTCTCTCCTCAATCTCTACTGGTATCGCTTCCGCTGAAGGACAGGAAGGAGACGTAAGAGTCATGAGAATATGAACATTGTTAATAGGGTAAACATTGATTTCATAGATCAACCCTAACTCGTACACGTCAACCGGAATTTCAGGATCGTACACGGTTTTGATAGCCGCCAGCACCTGATCGCGCAAGTTGGGTACGGTGGCATTTTCTAAGGTGTTATTATTTTCAGTGAGCTCGCTCATTGTCCTACCTCTATTTTTGTTTTGTACGCCAGTGCGTAAAGTTTCATCTGCTTAATCATGGCTGCGAAACCATTCGAACGTTGTGTGCCGATGAAGCGTTCCATGCCAATTTTATGCATGAAGTATAAATCTGTATTCAGAATATTCTCGGGCTTTTGTCCATTGAAAATTCTTACCAACAGGCTCACCAACCCTTTGGTGATGGCGGTATTGCTGTCTGCGTTAAAATATATTTTGCCATCATTCAAAGTAGCAGTAAGCCATACTTTGGATTGACAACCTTTCACCACATTCTCTTCTGTTTTTTCAGCCTCTGGCATGTCTGCTAGTTTTTGTCCCAACTCCATGATGTAAAACACAGTCATCTCCATGTCTCCATCCAATAAGGAGAAGTCATTGATAATTTCATCTTGTGTCTCTACTATGCTCATTTCATGAAGTTGATAATGCGTTCCAAACCTTCTACTAACTGATCAATCTCTTTCTTTGTATTGTAAACAGCAAAAGAGGCCCGAACCGTTCCTTCAATTTTAAAACGATCCATTAAGGGCTGTGTGCAGTGATGTCCGGTGCGCACTGCGATGCCACGCGCATCCAACATTTGTCCTATATCAAAAGGATGAATGCCTGCCACGGTGAAGGAAACAACGCCTACTTTATTCAACCCGGTTCCGTAGATTTTAACCCCTTTTAAAGCACCAATTCGTTCGGTAGCGTAGGTGAGTAATTCATGCTCATGCGCTGCAATATTTTCGCGACCATGCTCCAGAATGAAATCCATAGCATATTTAAAAGCTACGACATCGGCAATGTTGGG
>LNEN01000225.1 GCA_001464155.1 Cytophagales bacterium Ga0077538
TTCCATAGAGAATTCCGGTGCCGGTAGGACCGTACATCTTATGAGCAGACAGGCAGTAGAAATCACAATCAAGGTCGAGTACATCAATGTTAAGATGTGAACCTGCTTGTGCACCATCGATCAACACCACAGCACCAACAGCATGCGCCAGGAGTATAATTTCTTTTATCGGATTGATGATTCCCAAGCTATTAGAAGCATGGTTCACCGCCACCAACTTTGTTTTTGGGTTGAGTAGTTTTTTAAACGCTTCGATGTCGAGCTCTCCGGAATCCAGTACTGGAATGACTTTCAACACGGCACCAGTTGCTTCACACGCCAATTGCCACGGTACAATGTTGGAGTGATGCTCGAGTCCTGAGATAATGATCTCATCTTCTTTTTTCAGAAAAGTCTTTGCGTACGAGCTAGCCACCAGGTTGATGCCTTCTGTTACGCCTCGTGTGAAAATGATTTCTCCCGTAGAAGCAGCGTTAATAAAATGCTGGGTGGTTTCACGCGTTTGCTCGTAGGCCTTCGTAGCACGCTCAGCAAGTGTGTGTATGCCTCTGTGTATATTTGCGTTGTAACCTGTGTAGTAGTCAACGAGGGCATTGATAACTGCTCTCGGTTTTTGACTGGTAGCAGCGTTGTCTAAATACACAAGGTCACGACCGTTTACCTGCTGCTGTAAAACAGGAAATTGCTCTCTGATTCTAGCAACATCGATAGGAGAGACCAGGGTATTTGCCATCATTAAAAGTTTTTGTGTAAACGTTCTCCCACCAAACTGTCAATATAGGTGCGGAGGGGCTCGTTTTGAATTTTGTCAATTACCTCACCGGCATACGCATACAGCAATAAAGCGCGAGCGGAGTCTTTGCTAATGCCTCTTGACTGTAAATAGAAAAGCGCTTCCTCATCCAGCTGACCAGAAGTACAGCCGTGTGAGCACTTCACATCATCAGCCCAAATCTCCAATTGAGGTTTGGTATTTACCGTTGCCTTGTCAGACAATAAGATATTTCTATTCGATTGAAAGGCATTTGTCTTTTGTGCATCGGGGCGCACGTAGATCTTACCGTTGAAAACGCCTTTCGAGTTTCCGTCCATCACACCCTTGTACAATTCGTTGCTTTGTGAATTGGGCTTGCGGTGGTCTACAACCGTATGATTGTCGGCAATAGTTTCACCGGTCAAGAGATATAAACCATTCATGTGAGAGTCAACACCTTCTCCATCAATAATCAGGTTGAGGTTATTACGAATGAGCTTACCGTTTAAGGAGAGCGTAAAACAATCTACACGACTGTTGCGCTGTTGATGAATGGTTGTTTGATTGAATTGGATGCGTTGCCCTGCATCATTTTGAATGAGGGTGTAAGTGAGCCCTGCATTTTCAGCAACTGTTATTTCATTTACAGAGGTAGAAAAGTTTACTTCTCCAACGGAGTCATATTTTTCAATAAGGCTCACCTGACTTGATTTGCCAAGTTGAATAGTATTACGAGAAGCAGTGACAATGGAAGCTGTACGAGCATCGCTTATGTGATGGATAACAATGGGTTTGCTCACCATTACATTATTTTTCACCTCCACTAATATTCCGTGGTTATAGGTTGCATCATTAAGTAGTGCGAAGGGATCTGTGTTTGTGCTGTTTTTTTCTTCCAACTCATGGCTGAGCAAGCGTATGCTCACATCCTGTGCGTCAAAAGAGGAGTGTTTCTTACTGAAAATACCGTTGATAAAAACAAGAATATGCGCATCTAAGTCCTTGATTAAAAAATCACCAATAGCAATATCAGATGCGATAGGCGTTGGCGTCAGCGATTCGAAATGCTTTTCCAGCAAACGAGTAATGGCTGTGTATTTGTATTCCTCGGTTTTATTGGTAGGAAGCCCCATGGTTTCCAACGCAAGCTTTGCTTCCTTACGAGAAGTAGTTTCCGTGGGGAGCACCAGTGAAGAAAGTAAATTAGTTTTTTCTACAACGTTCATGACACCAGCTTAAGCAATCTCCACTTCTTCCTTAATCCAATCGTAACCTTTTGCTTCCAGTTCGAGGGCTAACTCCTTGCCACCGGATTTTACGATTCTGCCTTTGTACAATACGTGCACAAAATCAGGAACGATATAATCCAACAAACGCTGGTAGTGTGTTACCACAATGGTCGCGTTGTTCTTAGAGCGTAATTTGTTAACACCGTTCGAAACAATCTTCAATGCGTCAATGTCAAGACCAGAATCTGTTTCGTCCAAAATGGAAAGTTTAGGTTCTAACATGGCCATCTGGAAAATTTCATTGCGTTTCTTTTCGCCACCCGAAAAACCTTCGTTCAGTGCGCGATTCAAAAGAGACTGATCAATCTCCACCAACTTCATTTTTTCTTTCATCAATTGAAGAAAGGAGATGGCATCTAAGGCCTGTTGACCACGTGCGACTCGAATCTGATTGACAGCGGTCTTCATAAAGTTGATGGTACTAACTCCGGGAATCTCCACCGGATATTGAAAGGCCAGAAACACTCCTTCACGAGCACGCTCTTCAGGAGCCATCTCTAATAGATTCTTTCCAAGAAAGGTAACTTCTCCTCCGGTTACTTCATATTCTTCGCGGCCGGCCAATACCGAAGCAAGTGTGCTTTTTCCTGAGCCATTAGGGCCCATGATCGCATGTACTTCTCCGGGTTTTATTTCCAGGTTGATGCCTTTTAAAATTTCTTTCTCTTCAATTCTCGCTTGTAGATTCTTTATTGACAACATGATTCTTAAATCTTGAATTTTAAACTTAAAATTTGAAATTGATTACCCCACACTTCCCTCCAGTGTCAAGGCCAATAGTTTTTGTGCTTCTACAGCGAACTCCATCGGCAATTGATTCAATACTTCTTTTGCGTAACCATTGACGATAAGCGCTACAGCCGATTCTTCATCAATACCTCTTTGCTGAAAATAGAAGATCTGATCTTCGCTAATCTTAGAGGTAGTGGCTT
>LNEN01000226.1 GCA_001464155.1 Cytophagales bacterium Ga0077538
TATGCTTCACTGCATTTTCTAACAACATTTGCAAGGCAAGTGGAGCTACACGAAACTTTTCGTTTTGTATGGAAATAGAAATCAACAGCTTATCACCAAAGCGAATACGTTGCAAGTACGCGTACGATTCCAAAAATTTCAATTCTTCCGCAAGCGTCACAACTTCTTTATCGCGTGTGTCCAGCACGTAACGGTATACCTCTGAAAGCTGTTTAATAAACTTCACTGCCTTATCCTGATCCTCATACACAAGATTGGTTAATGCATTTAAGCTATTAAAAAGAAAGTGAGGATTAACCTGACTTTTTAAACTCTCATACGTGGCTTGCATACTTTCCTTTTGATACCGCTCCGCCTCCACCGCTGAGCGTCTCCATTCAATCAAGAACTCCCGACCGTGCATGAAGAGAGAGATTAAAAAAGTGATGACAAGTGAGATAAGGATAAAGGTATAGTAACTCGAAAAACGAATGCCGCGAGAATACTCCCATAATTTAAGGAGTACAAAGGCCACCAGTACAGTAAACACCACAGTAGAGATAACTCCCAACCATAACCGTTTTCCAGGTGCTTTTACCCAAGAAAATTTAGTGCTGAGAAAATGCGCTACTTCTCCATTGCCAATCCACATGACAGACCACATGAAAGCAGAGAAGATTGCCGTAAAGGCATACTTCTTATAGTCGGATGCGCAAGAGGTACACGTAAAGAAAGTCAAAACAGTCGCACCCAGCAGGGACCATGTGGCAATGATTACATACTCCTTTGCTTTTTCTTTAAGGCGCGACATGTCTACAAACTTTCTGAAAAGTAATCAATTGATTGGAATCTTAATCGCCACCAAAAAGAGAATTGATAATGGCAATTTCTACTACCTGCTTGTCCTTCACAAAATCAAACTTACATTTCTCGTAGCTAGGTCCACCCCATTTCGGACGAAAATTGTTAGAGAACGCAAAAGGTTCTGAAGGAATACCAAAGGTTCCAGTATCCAACTTACCATTTCCGTTCACATCTTGATAAATGGCGATGGCATAGTCTCCATACGGTAAATCTTTAAACTGAAATGAACAAGTACTGGTCGAGCACTCTCCTGTCTGCCCAGTCACTAAGTACTTATCATCCGGAAAGTTCTTTCCATCCTTATACAAGGCGATGTTGATTTTACCGGTGTTCTTGATATTGGTTAAGGATACTTGTAGTACGCCCTTGGTTTCGGAACGAAAGCCGGTACTGAGAGCTAAAATAAGTAGTAATAAGATTGAGGTTTTCATGATTTTCAAAGTTAGGGATTTAATAAATTATAGTGCTCTTATTTATTTTATTGACATTTTGCTTTTAATGATTCGGTCATGCTTTTCCCCCATTGTGGTGCCAGAGGGTTCTCCACCTTGTAGGTTTCAAATTTCTCAATGGCCTTATTTAACGTTGCACACGCTTCCGTAGTGGGTGATCCGAAAAATTGAGCCGTACCAAACTCCATCTGTGCTAACAAATTAAGGGCACGAGGGTTTTCAGGGTTCATGCCTATGGCCTTATGGAAACTTTCAAAAGCCATGCCTGAATACATCTGTCCGCGAGAGGCAGGATCTACTGTTACGCGCATCATATATATAAAGCCCTCCATCGCCACGATTTCTGATTCGTTCGGTTGAAGTGCCTTAGCTTTCTCCAGAGCCTTGGTTGCCAAGTCGAGACTTGCATCTTTTTTTACTGCAAATGGCTCCCACTTAGTTTTCTCCGCTTCGCCAACGCGGTTGAAGGTATTCGCCAGCGTCTGGAACTCTTCGGTAGTTTTTGCTTTGTAAACGGCCTCAATATTTTTGAGCATTACTTCTGTGTATTTGTCATTAGCAAAAAGACTTTGCACTATGAGTACCAGAGCAAAAATCAGGATGGGGATAATGGTTAGATTTTTCATGTTAGTAGTTATTAGTTATTTGTTAATAGTTATTCGATTAAAGTGAGGGTAATTGGTTCATTCCTTTATCTTTTGAGAGGGTTATAAAGACGCCCAGGAATAAAAAGTTTTTGGCTGGTTGCTTCACCGGTCTGCTGGCATATACACCGTTGCCATCGGGAGTGAGTGCATATTGGTAGCCGAAAATATTATCACGACCCAATACGTTTGTGCAGGAAGCGTGTATGATCACATTGTGTCTTGGCAGGTAGCTGATGTTCACGCTCAGATCCTGATAGGAAGGTGTACGGCCATTCATAAATGCATCCTCGTTGGGATTGTTGTAGGGACGAGGACTTGCGTACGAGAAGGTCGCTCCTACTTGCGTTTTTAAAGAGGTGATAAAATGTTTGTAAACGACAGAGAAGTTATGAGCCGATGCAAAGGAGGGCATCACTTCGGTAGGGTAGTGTAAATACTCGCGCTTGGTATCGAGGTAAGAATAACTGACCCAATAATCAACATTCTTAAGAGTCTTGCGATCACGCCAGAACAGCTCTACTCCTTGCGCATACCCCGTGCCTGTATTGTTACTAAACTGTTCGCTTCCTGTAGTGAATTTTACCAAGTCTTTGTATTGCTTGTAATAGGTCTCTATTCTGAAAGTTCTGTTATTATCAATGTGTTGGTAGTTAAGAATATAGTGTTGTGCTTTCTCCGCGTTGAGGTTTGTGTTCATGCGCAACCATTCATTCTTGGCCGATTGTCTGAAGGTTCCATAGGCTAAGGAAAATTGTCCCTGCTCACCTGTTTTATACCCCAGCGATAAGCGCGGATCAATACTTACCTGATTTAGTAAGCTGTTGTGCTCAGCACGCGCTCCCAGGCGGGTGACAAAAGAATTGCTGGCATACACATCTGCCTCTGCAAAAGCAGCCGTTACCACCTCATCGAAAGTCATTTCGAAACTGCCCGGGTAAAGGGAAGAACTCAACACTTGTTCGTAGGTACGCGCAATCACTTCTGTTCCTGCTTTCAACTCTACATGATCACTCAGCGAGCCTTCGGCCACGGCTTTCGCGTGAATACCCTTTTCAGATTCATCCGACTGATTGTTTCCAAGACCGGCTTCGTTCACAATACTGGTGTAGGATAATCCACCCCGTAGAGTCCAGCTATCCGATAAGGCTTCTTTATAAAACGTGTTGATATACTGATAATCGTTCTTTACGGTAAGCAAATGCTTTTGTGTTGGGTCGGCTATTTCATATTCATACAGACTAAAGCGTGATGAACTGAAGTTGCCATAGGCTTTCAACATGCCTGTAGTACCGATATCTTTTCGGAAGGCAGCGCTTCCTTCCAGAGAGGCAAAGGGTTCTTTCCAATCCAGGTATTGGTTGATCAAATTATAATAAGGACTGATGTTGGTATACTGAATTTTACCAGCCAGTGAAGAGCGCTCCCATGCCTGAGTGTGCGACACATCGCCACCTACGGAAAGAATACCCACATCAGTACGCGTACCTTCTTGTTTATCTTTAGAATCTAACGCGAGTGCTGATGAAAGTGCCTGACCATATTCGGCTGAGTAGCCTCCTGTGCTAAAGCTGGTGCCTTTAAACATGAAAGGAAGAAAGCGGCCACGCGAAGGCGTGTTGGGAGCAGAAGGCGCATAGGCATCTAGTACTACCATCCCATCGATAAATGTTTTGGTCTCATTGCCTTCGCCACCCCGCACAAAAAGGCGACCGCTCTCTCCTACCTTTTGTGTACCTGGTAAGGTATTCAGTGCACCGGCAATATCCGCGGTAGCACCTGCTGTAGTAGCAATGTCCAATGCTTTGAAAACAGTTCTGCGGGATTCATCACTGGCGGTAAATGCACCTGCTGTAATGGTGACTGCTTCCAGTTCGTTAATTGTTTCTTTTAAAGAAATAGTAAGGTCGATCGCTGAACCCGTTAAGGCAATTTCCTTTTCAAACATTTTATATCCCACAAAGGTGACCACCAACACCTTGTTGCCTGTCTCGCTGGTTGTGAACTGAAAGGCTCCTGTGCCATCGGTGCTGGCACCATCGTACGAGTCTTTAATAGAAACGTTTGCTCCAGGAATAAGCTCCCCCTTTTCATCGGTAACCTTACCTGAAACTTTTGTTTGTGCTACCAACGTTGCAGCGCAGAGGAGCATGAAGAGTGTAGAAAGTGTAAGAGTCTTGCTGATCATGGTGTAAAGATTCAGCGCCCCGGCAGGCTTTACTAAAAAGACTTACTGAACTGTTGTGCTACCAAGATGAACTGTTGTGCTTGAAGTCTGAATTTTCAGGCGATTTGGCCGTTTGTCTGTCCAAATGGGATTGTTGGACCTCTATCCTTGGCCATTTTACCCCTATTCCATACTTTAGGCGTTTAACTCCTTACTATGATTCGTTTGTCTTTTATTGCGCTTCTCCTTTGTTTACAGCTCCACGCCTACGCACAACAGGTAGAGAAACACATCACTGAAGAAAATGTAACACGCATTATCTCTACCCTTGCGGCCGATGATATGATGGGCAGGTCCGCTATGCGACCTGAACACATTGAAAAAGCAACCGCCTTTATCGAAAGTGAATTCAAGAAAATAGGATTAAAGCCCTTGGCAGGGACTAACTCGTTTCGTCAGTCTTTTCAGAAGCAATTGATTGTACCGGAGAATCTTGAAGTGATTATCAATGGAGTCGTACTTCCGAAGGAAAAGACCTTGCTCGCCACTGAAAACACAAGCGCTAACTTTAGCAGTGGCTTGGGGATGTTGAGCATTGATTACGACTCCACCATCGCCAACAAACGACAAACGCTCATCAGCAAGGCCTTTATGCTTTCGCGCGATACGAGTGCAGCTTTTGTGATAGTCGATCCTGCCTACCAGGAATTCTTTGGAGAGTTGAAAGGCTACTTCGGGAAACGCATGCTGAATAATAGAAAAGGAACAAAAATATTTGTGATCGGTGATAAGAATATTCAGACTTATTCTGTTAAGGCTACGCAGAAAATAGAAAGCATTACCATGACCAATGTAGTGGGCATGATCGAAGGCAAGAAGCAAAAAGAGGAGATGGTCGTGTTCTCCGGACACTACGATCACATCGGTATTCGCGCAGCCATTGACGGTGATTCTATCTCTAATGGGGCAGATGATGATGCCTCAGGCACAACTGCGGTAATCGCCTTGGCGGACTATTATAAAAAACAAAAGCCTTCCAACCGTACACTAATCTTTGTGGCCTTTACAGCAGAAGAAATTGGTGGATACGGTTCTCGTCATTTCTCCGAACAAGTCAATCCTGATAAGGTGGTAGCCATGTTCAACATTGAAATGATTGGCAAGCCTTCGAAGTGGGGACAAAATCCCTCAATAAGAATTTAGCAGGCACTCAATTTAAATTCAATCCCGATCCTTATCCCAAACAAAATCTTTTCTATCGTTCCGACAATGCGACCTTGGCGCGTCTTGGTGTGCCAGCTCATACCATTTCAACTGATGAAATCGACATCGATAAATTCTACCACACGGTAAACGATGAAGTGGAAACCCTGGATATGAAAAACATTACCTCCACCATTCGCGCCATTGCCTTGAGTGCACAGTCTATTGTGAATGGTACTGATGCCCCGACTCGGATTGATAAGGCTACGGTTCGTTAGATAGCAACGAAAGTTTATCTCTTTTAACCAAAAACAGGAAGGTCTTTTTTCTCAATAGAAAAGACCTTTCTTCTTTTAGAGTAGTCCACGTCAATTAACATAACTCACCCCGGCTTTCTGGCGAAAGCCACCCCTCTCTACTTCGTAGAGAGGGGATGATCATCGAAGATGATCGGGGGTGAGTACACACGCTACAAAAACAATTTACATCGTTTATTGTAAGTAAGGCGTTACAATCCCTGATTGAAAATTCCTTCCCTCGCTTGAAATAATGCTAGATTTTTGAAGTGGCCTCTCTCCATATTCTACTTATATAATTCCACCGCTTTCCCTATTTTTGCAGTTCGCATAACATTGAACTGAGCAAAATGGCCGATTACAGCAAGGAAGAGATCAAGAAGATTGAGCAAAAATGGCAGGAGAAGTGGGAAAAAGAGGGTGTTTACAAAGTTTCTGATACATCAGACAAACCTAAGTACTATGTGCTGGACATGTTCCCCTACCCCTCTGGTGCGGGTCTGCACGTAGGCCACCCGCTGGGCTACATCGCTTCCGATATCGTAGCGCGCTACAAGCGTATCAAGGGCTTTAATGTATTGCACCCCATGGGCTTTGATGCCTTTGGTTTGCCGGCTGAACAATATGCGATTCAGACAGGCCAGCATCCTGAGAAGACTACCAAAGTAAACATCGAAACCTATAAGCGCCAGCTCAAGCAAATTGGTTTCTCTTACGATTGGAGCCGCGAAGTACAAACCTGTGATCCTGCGTATTACAAATGGACGCAGTGGATTTTCATGCAGCTCTTCAATGCGTGGTATAATAAATCAACGGACAACGGTCAACGGACAACGGATGGTCAAACAGAAAATATCTCCACACTCATTGCTGCATTAGAGAAAAACGGAAACGCCAGCATTCAAGCTGTTTGTGATGAAGATACTCCTACCATTTCATCCGAGCAGTGGAAGAACTTTAGTGAGAAAGAAAAAGAAAACTTTTTACAACACTACCGCATTGCCTACCAAAGCGAAACGATGGTGAACTGGTGCGCAGCACTCGGAACGGTACTATCGAACGATGAAGTAAAAGATGGCGTAAGCGAACGCGGTGGTTATCCGGTAGAGCGTATTAAAATGTTGCAGTGGAGCATGCGCATTACGGCATACGCGGAGCGCCTGTTGAAAGGCCTCGACACCATTGATTGGCCAGAGCCTATAAAAGAAATGCAGCGCAATTGGATTGGTAAATCCTTGGGATGCCAACTGAAATTCCAAGTGTCCCATTCCGAAGCTCATGTAGAAGTGTTCACCACCCGCATTGATACTATTTTTGGTGTAACCTTCTTAGTGTTAGCACCGGAGCATGAGTTAGTAGCTAAGATTACTACAAAGGACCAACAAACCGAAGTAGACAACTACATTGAAGTGGCCAAGAACAGAAGTGAGCGCGAGCGCATGACAGAAGTGAAACGCGTGAGCGGAGCCTTCACTGGTGCCTATGCCATCAATCCCTACAACGGTGAACAAGTACCGGTGTGGATTTCTGATTATGTCTTAGCCGGCTATGGAACAGGAGCTGTAATGGCTGTACCCGGTCATGATGAACGCGATCATCGTTTTGCGAAACATTTTAACCTTCCCATCAGACAAGTTGTAGAAGGCCCAAGTGTAGAGAACGAAGCCTTTGTAAGTTGGGATGCGAAGATCATCAACTCCGGCTTTATGAACGGCATGGTCGTAGATGATGCCATTGCTGCCGGTATTAAAAAAGCAGAAGAACTAAACATTGGAAAAGGTAAAGTAAACTTCCGCTTACGCGATGCGATTTTCGGTCGCCAGCGCTATTGGGGTGAACCCTTTCCGGTGTATTATAAGGATGGTTTGCCACACTTAGTGAAGGAAGAAGAACTACCTGTAGTGCTTCCTGAAATCGATGAGTACAAACCAACCGAAACAGGAGAGCCGCCTTTGGCGAGGGCCAAGAACTGGAATTACAAAGGTTCACCGTACGAGCTGACCACCATGCCCGGCTGGGCCGGTTCGAGTTGGTATTGGTTCCGTTACATGGACCCAAAAAATGATACCGCTTTTGCAAGCAAAGAGAAAGTGAATTATTGGAAAGATGTTGACTTGTACATGGGTGGTAGCGAACACGCAACTGGTCATTTGTTGTACTCCCGCTTCTGGTGCAAGGCCTTGAAGGATTTAGGCTATGTAGAAGCTGAAGAACCTTTTAAGAAGTTGATTAATCAGGGGCATATTCAAGGAATGTCAAAGTTTGTATACCGTGTGAACGGAACAAACAAGTTTGTCTCTTTCAATAAGCGCAAAGAGTTTGAAACCACTGCACTTCATGTTGACATTGGTTTTGTAGAGGGTGATGTTTTGGATATTGAGAAATTCAAAAACTGGAGAAGTGACTTCAGCAATGCGGAATTTATTTTGGAAGATGGCAAATACATCTGCGGCACAGAGGTAGAAAAGATGTCGAAGTCGAAGTACAATGTGGTGAACCCTGATGAAATTGTTTCTAACTACGGTGCCGATACACTTCGCTTGTATGAAATGTTCTTAGGCCCCTTGGAGTTATCCAAACCCTGGAACACCCAAGGCATTGATGGGGTGTACAAATTCTTAAGACGCTTCTGGAATCTCTTCCACGATAAAAATGGAAACTTTGTAGTGTCAGAAGAAGCTGGCACCAAAGAAGAACTCAAAGTCTTACACAAAACGCTGAAGAAGGTAGCGCACGATATCGAAAATTTCTCCTTCAATACTACGGTGAGTGAGTTTATGATTTGCTCGAACGAGTTGTCATCGCTCAAATGCAACAAGCGCAGCATCCTAGAGCCGTTGTGCATTGCCTTGTCACCCTATGCCCCGCACATTACCGAAGAACTGTGGCAGTTGTTGGGACATACCACCAGCATTCAGTTTGAGCAATTTGTAGTACACAACGAAACCTACTTAACCGAGACTTCGCACGAATACCCCATCTCCATCAATGGAAAGGTGCGCGCTAAAATGAATTTCGCGTTAGACATGCCGAAGGAAGACATCGAGAAGATGGTGCTCGCTTCGGAGGCAGTACAAAAGTGGAGCGAAGGCAAGCCACCGAAGAAAGTAATTGTGGTGCCGGGCAAGATTGTGAATGTGGTGCTGTAGTTATCTACACTCCTTTATATCTGTCAAGCACGAATGGCTAGAAAAGTCTGGCAGGTCGCTTATGCTGGCCAAGTTGCCATCCATACTGACTAAAAGGATGCTCATACTGAGTTAACAGGCGCGAACATCGACTGAAAGGGTGGTCGTGTTGGTTGTACTGCCATCAACGTTGAAAAGAAGATCGCTCATGCTGGCCATGCGGTCATCCATACTGACCAAAAGATTGCTCATACTGAGTTAACGGGTGCAAACATCGACTGAAAGGATGGTCATATTGGTTGTACCCTCGTAAACATTGACGAAAAGATCGATTATGATGGCCAGCCGCTGATCTATACTGACTAAAAGGGTGCTCATACTGGGTACACTGACGCGAAGGTTGGCTGTAGGGTCGTTCACTTCGTTGCTACCGGTCAGTGCAGCAAGGTTATTCATTCAATACTGCTCCAACAGATATTTAATCACATCAGTGGTCGTCACAATGCCCTTCAACTTGTCGCCATCCGTTACTGGCAAAGCGTGGAAATGTTCAGTGGCAAAAATTTCGGCTACTTCTTTAATAGAAGTATCCGGACTTACAGAACGGATTTTCGAAGTCATCACTTGAGGCACTTTCAACATCTGTAACACCACTTCATCGGTTCCATCCTGGTTGTCGAACAAACGGCCAAAGGTGAGTCGGTTGATGTCGGTGCTGCTGATAATGCCCGTTATTTTTCCTCCCTTGGTTACAGGTAAGTGCCTGATCTGGTACTTGCGAAAGACCTCCACTACATCGGACAGTGCATCGTCCTCCTTTACGGTATGCAGATGACTGGTCATGATATGACTTACAGGCTCTCTTTTTTTCATAAAAAATCTCTTTAAATCGCGTTGATCTAAGCTAGTTCTCTTACTGAATAGTGTCTATGAGTAGCATCAACCCCATACCTGATTTGTATCAGCGCCATGCAGCAGTACTGAGCGTATCTTCCTTAACAAAATCACACGGTTATGATCTCTGTATTATCCACCACCAATAAGTACATCCTCCAGCCCAGTTTGCTGGACATGCACAAGCAAAGTGTAACCTGGTTGTCCGCTACCGTTTTTTGGAAGCGCGAAGTGGCCTTCTTTCAAAAGCTGTTGAGCAGTAAGGCATCTTTCTTTATCTCTACCGCAGACAAACAAAAGATTGATCATTTTCAAAGTTTGATTACCTACTATGGAGGAGAACTGATTGATGAGCTCGCCACCAATCTTCGAAAACACGAAAATGGGTTGGCCAACATGCTTCAGTCGCTCAACGAATCAGATACCAAATACTTTACAGAACATAAAAAGCTAATGAGTGATCTGGATGAGTTCGCCAGCAGCTTCTCTAATCTGAAACACGATCTGTACGCCTTTATCGAGCCGACCTTATCTGCCTAACGCGAAAATCCTTTCTGTCGTTAGGATAGGCTGATCATAAAAAAAGAGGCTTTTTCAAAAGCCTCTTTTTTATACTATTCTATACTGTCGGTACTAGCTATTTCTTAACTACCGTTACTGTTCCGTACTTGCGATTATCGAATCGCTGCTCCATCTTCATCGTAGTCCCGTTCAGTTCAAGGATAATCCACGAAAGTTCACCAAAGAATTCCTCCTTCAAGGTAATTCTATTCTTTCCATCAAAAGTATACTCACCGCCTATTGCGATTTCAAAACCAGAGCCACAACCACTTACTTCCTCAAACTCCGTAGTAGAAATCGCATAGCCACAAGGTCCTTCTGCATCCGCGTCCGTACCCACATAAGCGGTTACCTCCCATTCGCCCAAAAAGTCAGCCTGTTTAAAAGTGGGGGTAGTATCCTCATCCTTACATCCAACCAACGCAGCCATGGCTACAACAAAAAATAAGACGTTTACTTTTTTCATTTCTTTCAGTTAATAATTCAGTGTGCAAAAATAGAGTAGTGTGGCATTTAGTCTCTTCTAAAATGTTGTAAAAAGCACATCCATCCAATCTTTCTATTTTTACCGACAATCCCTAACACTCATTAGGATATGCCGTATTTTGTTACCTTTAGCGCCATAATTTTATCCTATGCGCTATTCTAAAATTGTTGGCTTGGGGCACCACGTTCCCGAAACGGTTATTACCAATGAATACCTGTCCAGCATTATGGACACGAACAATGAATGGATAGTGGAGCGAACGGGGATTCAAGAGCGCAGGTATGTAGATCCTTCCAAAGACACGGTGGCGAATATGGCAGCAAAGGCTGCACGCATGGCTTTACAACGTGCCAAGCTTACAGAAAAAGATATCGACTTTATTGTATTTGCCACCATCACCCCTGATTACTTTTTCCCAGGTTCAGGCGTGCTCTTGCAACGCGAGTTGGGTCTGGAGAGCATTGGTGCCCTAGATATACGCAATGCCTGCTCAGGCTTTATCTATGCCCTCTCGGTAGCCGATCAGTTTATCAAAACAGGTATGTACAAAACCATTTTAGTGGTAGGCGCTGAAATTCAGTCTACCGCCATTGACATGACTACCCGAGGCCGTAACACAGCTGTTATTTTTGCGGATGGTGCCGGGGCTGCCATTTTACAGCCTTCCGAAAAACCAGGCATACTGTCCACGCACCTTCATTCCGATGGGCGCTTTGCAGAAGAGTTGTATGTGCGCGATCCGGGCAGCAGCCGTCCGCGGGAAGAACGTCAGCCAGAACAAATACTGGATACTACCCACTTTAAAGTGGTCATGAATGGCAATCAGGTATTTAAACATGCGGTGGTTCGCTTCATGGAAGTCATCAACGAAGCCTTGAATGCCAATCAGTTAAAGAAAGAAGACATCAATCTATTGGTACCTCATCAGGCTAACCTGCGCATCAGTCAGTATATTCAGGAAAAGCTCGCTTTGCGCGATGATCAAGTGTATAATAACATCATGCGGTACGGTAATACTACGGCTGCTTCCATACCAATTGCCCTAAGTGAGGCCTGGGCAGAAGGTAAAATCAAGGAAAATGATTTACTTTGCCTTGCCGCTTTTGGAAGTGGCTTTACGTGGGCCAGTGCACTGATCCGCTGGTAATTCAAAATACTTGATTTGACGATTCAAAATTGAGTCCAATAATTGGAGATTTTGGAACTTGCCTGACAGCAGTCGGGTTTGAAATTTTGAACTATTAAAGATGAAGACCTCAACATACAACCCCAGTCCGCTGGAAGTAGACTTTGAAAATGACATGTTCATTTTGCAGAAAGAAATTCAAAAGCATTTACTCGATAATCAGATCATGAACGTGGAGACACAGTTGAAGAAGGATAACCCGATGGTGAAGTTCAGCTTGCTGGACAAAGACGGAGATCCTCATGAAATTGTGCTGCGCATTATCCAAATACCAGATAAGTTCTAATAAAAAAGCCCTCCGAGTTTCGAAGGGCTTTTTTCATTGTCTTCCTATCCTAGTCCTTTTTTATGGCCAGTCGGTATAGATACAATCCCATGATAACAAAGCACGCAACACCCAGTAACGAATAGCCATTCGCACCAAGGGCATTTGAAAGAGCATGTTCTGCACTTACTGTCTTTAAGGCCTTAAAGAATTCTTCATTTACAGAAAGCAAGGCAACCACAACACCTGCTAAGGCACCTCCGGCAATTAAACCCGTGGCAAATAAGCTTCCTCTTCCAAGATCCTCGTCCTGCTTCGCCTCTCCCTTCTTTGCACTTCTCCAATCCACAATACCCTTAATACCACCGCCTATGGCAATCGGTAAGGTAGTAGACAGAGGCAAATACAACCCAATGGCAAAGGCAAGGGCTTTGATGCCGCAGAGTTCAATCATCACGGCAATAAATACACCGACCATTACAAACTGCCAGTCGAGGTTATACGATAGTATACCTTTGGCAAGTGTGGCCATGAGCGTTCCCTGCGGGGCCGGATAACGCTCACTCCCTATGGCATGGGTAATGCCCTGAGCAGCCATGTCCACCGTTGGCTGATCTAATACTTTTACCACCAAACCAATGGCGATCGAAGAGACGATCGCTCCAATGAACAAAGCTATCTGCTGAAACTTGGGAGTTGCGCCAACAATATACCCTGTCTTTAAGTCCTGAGAAGTGGCCCCTGCATTGGCAGCGGCAATACAAATCATACCACCCACTACCAATGCTAATGGTTCATATACTTTACCACTCCAGCCAATGGCGGTAAAGATTAAGCAGGTACCCATCAAGGTAGCGATGGTCATACCGGAAATAGGACTGTTACTGGAACCTACCAGACCTACAATACGGCTGGCAACCGTAACGAAGAAGAAACCGAAAATGATGATGAGAATACCAATCAATAACTTTTGCAAGAAGCCATCACCGGGTATGCCCGGTAAGACAGTCATTAAGACTACCAATACAATACTTCCTACAATCACCACTTTAAAAGACAAGTCACGCTCGGTACGCAAAATACCTGCTTCACTTTTTTCTTTGAGAGAAGCTACGCTATCGCGGAAAGAGCTGATGATAGTAGGAATAGTCTTTATTAAAGTAATGAAACCACCAGCGGCTACGGCCCCTGCTCCAATCTGACGGATGTAGGCGAAGTACAAAGCACTAGAAGGGTTTTCAAATGTTTTAGCAATCGGATCCCAATTCCCCTTTCCACCTGCTGTGTTGATGTCTGTCAGATACCCGAGCGTTACCAATTGATGCGCTACGGTTTCGAAAGGAACGAGCGTGGAGAGCAAAGGAATAATCGCCCACCAGGCTAAGACAGAACCCGCTACCAACACACCACCAATTTTTGGCCCTATGATGTATCCCACACCTAAATACTCAGGCGTAATCTCAGCATTGGTGGTGGCTGATGGCCAGAACTTATTTACCTGCGTAGTTACATAGGTTGGCATTTCTGAAATCACATGAAATACCTTTTGTAAAATGGCATACACCATGGCGAAGCCCATTCCCATAAAGGCGGTCTTGGCAAACTCTCCACCCTTCTCTCCTGCCTGTAATACAGAGGCGCACGCAGTGCCTTCAGGATAGGGCAAGGTATCATGCTCTTTTACAATGAGTGATCTCCTTAGCGGAATCATCATCATCGTTCCGAGCATACCACCAAAGGCGGCCAGAATTAAAATAGTGAGGTAATTAAAATAGCTATCGCCCACACTTACGCCATCGGCACCGGGCGATAAGAATAAAAAACCCGGAAGGGTAAACACCACACCGGCAGCAATGGACTCTCCTGCCGAACCGGTTGTTTGAATAATGTTATTCTCCAGAATAGTCGTCTTTAAAAACTTACGCCCCAGCGTAATGGCAATCACAGCAATGGGGATGGAAGCTGATACAGTAAGACCTGCCTTCAAGGCAAGGTAAACAGTGGAACATCCGAAGAGGACACCAAACAACGAACCAAAAACAACCGACTTGACGGTGAACTCCGCAATGTTCTGTTCCGGGGAGATGTAGGGTTTAAAAATTTTCTCAGCCATTCGTAAGTATTCAGAGGTGAAATTTATTTTCTAGGCATCCGTATCAAGTCGTAAAGCTTGTTTCTTATCCCCTCACCCCTGCCCCTCTCCCCAGGGAGAGGGGTGTCTGAGGCACGAAGACGGGGTGAGGGGACTTACGTCATTGAGCAGATACCTTTTATTTCGTTAGAAGCGCTTCTTTACAAAAGCTCTGTCATACGCAATCATCAAAATGGTACAGATCAATCCAATGGCCGCTACGATGTACCACATAGCAGAGGGATTGGTGGTCATGTAATTATTGCGCAGCCAATCGGCAATAGGACCCGCTGCAAAAGAACCGATGGCTACCGGAAGAAACGCAAAGCCCATGTAGGTGCCCACTTGTTCTTTGGGAGCCAGGTTACTCACATACTCGTAAAAGCGGGGTGCTTGTGTTGCTTCTCCAAGCGCAAACAGTGCCACGGCAACAACCACTGCCATCACGGTAGGCACCGATCCAATAACAATCCACGACAAGGAAGCAATTAAAAACCCAACCGTCATCGCAGTGAACGGTTTCCACTTAGCCAGCACCGCTGCCATGATAGGACTGAAAATGATGATGAACCACGCATCAACCGTTTCTAAATATTCGAACTGTTCAAACTTTAAAACATCGACAGAATAAAAAGGCAGGAGATAAAAAATCTGCCAGAACATGATCCAGAAACCAGAGAAGATAACTAAGAAGCCTATGAACTTCAGGTTTCCAAACACGGTAAGCATATTAGAAAATACTTTTCCGAACGTCAGCTTTTCAGCCTGGTCGCCCTCCACCGCAGTGGGCTCTTTAAAAAAGAAGAAAGTACCAATGAAAAGAGCAATCGAGGTAATAGAAGACATCATCAATACATACTCAATCCCCATATCCTGACGGATGGAGTAAGCAATCATAGGACCAATAGCGCCACCCAAATTCACCAGCGAATAATAGATAGAGAAACCAAGAGCCCGTGTACTCTCTTTAGAGGTTTTCGCGACAGTACCAACAATGCATGGCTTAATCAGCGATCCTCCTATTGCCGTGAGCAAAAGAACTCCAATGATGTAATTACGCTTTCCGAAAAAACCGACCAGTTCCTGACCCCACTCCATTCCCGCCAGACCGATCAGGAAATACCCAATCGAAAACATGGCGAAACAGGCTAATAAGGTTTTTCTGAAACCATACCGATCCACTAAAACACCAGCAAAAATGGGAAGTGAGTAAATAACACCCGAAAACAAACTGGCCAGAGTAGCCGCCTCGTTTTCCAGCCCTACTTTTTTAGCAATGAAGAAAGTGATCACCCCCTTGGTGCCGTAAAAGGCCAGTCGTTCAAAAAGTTCCAGAACATTCGCAATCCAGAAGGTTGAATCGAAGCCCGACCGGACTTCCTGAAATCGTTGGTTTAAGGTCATGTATAGGTTAGGTTACTGGTCAAAAATTAATTCTGTGAATTGATGTAAAATCGCTGCAAGAATGAAACAGCGGCCACATCAACCAAACAAAATTTTTTAAACGGGGCAAAGTAGGTTCAATCTCCGATTTTCGCAACCCCCTGTACCACATTTTATATCGTTGTCGCAATCGATTGAAAGACTTATTTGCTTACCTTTGGAGCCTTAAATCTAATTTTCACATCATGCAAGAGCTAGGAATAAAACCGGAAACTTCATTCTTGAAAAACTTAGGTATCATGGAAGGTACTGCGCATTGGAACTTGTCACCCGCTGAGCTAACTAAAATAGCTGTAGCGAAAGGGCAAGCGACTCTTGCCAGCAGTGGCGCGGTGGTGATTGATACCGGTGAGTTTACAGGACGCTCTCCTAAGGATAAGTTTACCGTGAAAGATGAGTTGACGGAGAACAGTGTTTGGTGGAATAACTTCAATATTCCTTTTGAATCTTCCAAGTTTGATGCCCTTTACAAAAAGATGCTTCAATACTTTAATGGTAAAGAGTTTTTTGTGCGCGATGCCATTGCCTGTGCTGATCCTCGTTATGCCTTAAAAGTAAGAGTCGTAAATGAATACGCCTGGTCTAACCAGTTTGTGTACAACATGTTCTTACGTCCTTCCGAAAGCGAGTTAAAAAGCTTCGAACCAGAATGGTTGATTCTGAATGCGCCTGGTTTCCACGCGAACCCTGCTGTGGACGGTACGCGTCAGCATAACTTTTCGATCATCGATTTTAAGCGTAAAATCATTTTAGTGGGTGGAAGCGGTTATACCGGTGAAATCAAGAAGGGTATCTTCACAGTATTGAACTTTGTATTACCACACCAAAAGAATGTGCTGTCTATGCACTGCTCCGCCAACAGTGGCGAGAAAGGTGACACGGCTTTATTCTTTGGATTATCTGGAACGGGAAAAACTACACTCTCTGCAGATCCAAACCGCAAGCTAATTGGTGACGATGAGCACGGATGGACTGAAGACAACACCATCTTCAACTTTGAAGGCGGTTGCTATGCGAAGTGCATCGACCTGACAGAAGAAAAAGAGCCGGATATTTTCCGCGCTATTAAACCGAATGCCATCCTGGAAAACATCGTGTTCAAAAAAGGTACGAACGAAGTTGACTTTGCAGATGGATCACGTACGGAGAACACACGCGTAAGCTACCCGATCGATCACATCAGCAACATTGCTGTTCCTTCTTTAGGCAAGAATCCTAAAAACATATTCTTCCTAACCTGCGATGCATACGGAGTACTGCCTCCTATTTCTAAATTAACTCCTGGTCAGGCGGCCTTCCACTTTATCTCTGGTTATACAGCAAAAGTTGCCGGTACAGAAGCCGGTATTACCGAGCCTACCATGACTTTCTCTGCATGCTTTGGTGCTCCTTTCATGCCTTTGCATCCTACCAAATACGCTGAAATGCTGAGCCGCAAAATGCTCGAAGCAAACGTAAATGTGTGGTTGGTGAACACTGGCTGGAGCGGTGGTGCCTATGGGGTGGGCAAGCGCATGAGTTTGAAGTATACACGTGCCCTCATCACAGCTGCTCTTAACGGTGAACTGGACAAGGTGGAATATGTAAATCACGAAATATTTGGTGTGGCAAAACCACAGACGTGTCCCGGTGTTCCCTCAGAAATTTTAAACCCACGCAATACCTGGGAAGATAAAAATGCTTACGATGAAAAAGCTAATTTCTTGGCAGCCTCCTTTGTTAAAAATTTCGAGAAATTTGCTGAGTTCGCGAACGATGAAATTATGGCGGGCGCACCTCGCGTAAAAACAACAGCTTAGTATTTCAAGTACAGTCTATATTGAAAGCCTCGTCCTATTGGATGGGGCTTTTTTATTACTGAGAATCCCCCTTTATACGATAATGTCTGTAAACCCATTTTAAACTCTTTCAAGTAAAAGGTGCGGTGGGCTGTGAACTGAAAAGCGCGGCACATTCGGGAAGGTGCGTTTGGCAGCGGTTAGCGCGGGTAGAATGGGCTTTTTTCGTTCTGCTTTTTTCTTTTGTTTCTTTTCTTTTGGGCAAGCAAAAGAAAAGAAAGTTAGAAAACAGATATTCGATTATCAGAAGATTCTTATTGTCAGACACAACAAACATTCCCTTCCTCTCAGTGTTTGAGTATTATGTCTTCTACATACCTCATCATCGGAGGAACTTCCGGTATCGGATTAGCCCTCACACAGCTCTTAGAAAAAAGTGGTCATCAGGTAATTACC